>JBKPJP010000246.1:0-8461 GCA_046730735.1 Acidobacteriota bacterium
GCACTGCACCCCGCGGAAATCTGGCAGGAGTCCGGCCGCTGGTACGCAATCGGCGACGAGATGTTCCGTTTCAAGGATCGCAAGGGCACGGATATGTGCCTCGGCATGACGCATGAAGAAGTGTTCACTACGATCGCGCGCAACGAGATTCGTTCGTACAAACAACTGCCGCAGGTCTGGTACCAGATTCAAATCAAGTTTCGCGACGAAGCGCGCCCGAAGTCAGGCCTGATACGGATACGCTCGTTCATCATGAAAGACGCGTACACGTTTGACGTGGATCGGGCCGGACTCGACAAGTCGTTCAACGATCAGCGCGAAGCATACATAAAGATCTTCACGCGTTGCGGAATAAAGTTTTTGATTGTGGAAGCGTCGTCAGGCGCGATGGGTGGCACGGAGTCGAACGAGTTCATGGCGCGCACTCCGGCGGGCGAGGATCTGATCGTGAGTTGCGAGAGCTGCGGCTACGCGGCAAATCTCGAGAAAGCGACTTCACGACTTGCTGACATAAAAGATGAAGTTGGACCAGATGCCCCGGAAGAATTTCCGACTCCCGGCGTGCGCACGATTGAAGACCTGACCACATTTCCCGGCGGGGCTGAAGCGTCGCGACAGATCAAGTCGCTCGTGTTCGTCGCTACGATTGAAGGTGAACAACGCCCGGTGCTCGTTCTACTACGCGGCGATCACCAGCTTCACGAAACCAAATTGGCCGACAGTTTGCGCGCGACTGCCGTGCGAGCTGCACATCCGGAAGAGATACGCGAACTGCTCGGCGCGAGTGCGGGCAGTCTCGGTGGTGTCGGCGCCAAAGCGAAATCACGCGACCTGCGCATCGTCGCGGATTCATCGTTGAAGAACCGGCGCAACATGACGACGGGCGCGAACAAAGACGATCACCACCTTCGCGGTGTCGATATCGCTCGCGATATTCCCGTTGACGAGTGGTTTGAATTGCGCACTGTCGAATCCGGCGAAGGCTGTCCGCGTTGTGAAACCGGCACGCTCGAAGTGTTCAAAGGCATGGAGATTGGCCACATTTTCAAGCTCGGCACCAAGTACTCCGAATCGATGGGCGCAACCGTGTTGACGCAGGACGGCAAAGAGGTGCCGATCGTCATGGGCAGCTACGGCATCGGCGTGGAACGAATTTTAGCCGCGGCAGTGGAGCAGCAACACGATAATGACGGCATCATCTGGCCTCAATCGCTCGCGCCTTTCGACGTCGTAGTCACGATCACAAACATGAAGCAGGACGAGGTACGCGCTGCGGGCGAGAAGTTGTACGAAGAATTGCAGCATGCCGGTCTCGAAGTCCTGTTAGACGATCGCGACGAACGCGCGGGTGTGAAGTTCAAAGACGCGGATCTGATCGGCATTCCTTACCGCGTCACGATCGGCAAAAAAGTCGCTGATGGCGTGGTCGAGCTATTCGACCGGCGCACAAAGCAGACCGAAGATGTTAGAATCGCGGACGTCGCCCAGAGGCTATCTTCAGTACAACAATGAAATCGTTTGGGCTTTTGCTACTGCTATTGATCCCGGCTCCCATTCGAGCGTCACAGGATCTTCTTCCCGAGCTGGTGCGCCGCATTAAACCTTCCGCAGTCGCAATCGAAACTTTCGACTCACGCGGCGAGAAGCTTACGCGCGGCAGCGGCTTCTTCATCGAAAGCGATCGCATCGTTACTAACCGTCACGTGATCGAAGGCGCGTATCGCGCCGAGGTTCACTCGTCAACCGGAGCTGTTTATCCGGTCAGGGGCGTACTCGCGGTAGATGCTGAGGGCGACATCGCGCTGTTGAAGATCGACGTGCCCGCCAACCAGATTCGACCCCTTCCACTCGATAAGACCTCGCCGCAGGAAGGTGAGAGCGTCGTTGTTATTGGTAACCCACTGGGTCTCGAAGGCAGTGTTACGAACGGAATCGTCTCGGCAGTGCGCGACATTCCCACCTTCGGACGCATCATTCAGATCACGGCGCCGATATCTTCCGGATCGAGCGGCAGTCCGGTCGTGAACATGCAGGGACAGGTGATTGGCATCGCCACGTTGCAGATCACTGGCGGGCAAAGTGTGAACTTCGCGATCCCTTCGGAACGCATTTCGCAACTTCAAGTCACGACAATGACGTCGCTGTCGGATCTGGTAGCTGCCTCCGGTCGGAACAAGCGCGCGAAGGCGGTTCAGTTTTTCCGCGATGGTTTGAGTTTTCTTTCCAAGGACGACTGCGAGAAGGCGCTGCCTTACTTCGAAAAGGCGGTCGAATCAGACAGCAACTACGCGGAGGCGTGGGCGCAAAGCGGTTTCTGCAACGAGAAGCTCGGCAAACATGCAGAGGCGCTCGAGGCTTCGAAGAAGGCGGTTAGTTTGAGACCTTCCGCGGAGTCGTACTTCAACATCGGCCTCGCGAGTTTTTATTTGAAGCAGTACAAAGAGGCCGCGGAAGCGTATCGCCAATCGATCAAACTCGATCCTTACAACGCTGCCGATGCTTATTACGCGCTCGGGTTGGTCTATCGCGACTGGGGCAAGCCTGACGACGAGATCCAGGCGTACAAACAGGCGATTCGCTTGCGGCCCGATTACACGGTCGCGTACGAACGACTCGGCTCGCGCTACCTGCGCTCGAAGAAGTTCGCCGAAGCGGTGGAGATCTTTCGCCAGCTCGCGGCGTTAAAGCCGGGCGATTACAACGCGCCGAACAACATGGGCGAAGCTTATCTTGAGTTGAACCGTTTGAACGACGCGGTCGAATCGTTTCGGCAGTCGATTCGCCTGAAGCCCGACTTCGGCAAAGCCTACTACAACCTCGGCCGGTGTCTGCTTGCGATGGGCAATCGCGACGGCGCGCTCGAGCAATACACAATCCTCACCAACATCGACCCCGATTGGGCCGAGAAGCTGAACAGCCTGATCAATCCGTAAAATCCGCGTAATCCGTGTTCAATTAATCGCTTCGCCGACAATGGCCGTGAGTGTATTGTCCTGAAGTATTTTATTGCGTGGTAACTGGCCGTGCAGATCGCACCCGAAGACTGCGTATCGAGAGAGAGTTGGACCATTGAAGACATTTTCGCCGAGCAATGATGAACGCGTAACACGGCCATCGCCTGGAGCGTACATGACTTCGGTCGCCTTTTGTTTCGAGATCTTCACTCCGGCGGAAGTCTTGTAATCACGTGGTCTCGTCAACGTCAACCACCGATTTCGCTTCTCATCACGCAGCAAAACCGGCGAATTAAACGTCTCCTCGCAATCACCACCGATCGCGAGCAGCACGACTGGAGAATTCGTATTCTGTGGCGCATCAAGTGCCTGATGAAAGCGATGCGCGCGTCGCAGGGTCGCAGCGAGGTAAGCGTCGAGATCCGCGTCTGAGTGGCCATCCGTCCCGACCGTGTTCGCATACTGGCGGCGGAAGTCGGGCGACGAATAGATCGCACTCCAGCCATATCGCTTCCACACTTCCGGATCGTACAGATCGAGTTGCAGGGGTTGAAGGTTCTCGTCGAGAAACTTCATGACCTGTCGATGCGGCATGAGTTGAAACACTGACGGTGTCCGCACTACGTCTTCAGCCGTCAGCTTGTTGAGCAGCGGCACGCGGCGCCGCAGACCTTCAGTGATCGAGTAACCATCTATGATTGTCGCAAACGCATCCGCGGAGCCTTCGTTCGGAACGCCAATCATCATGATCTTGCTGATGTGCGCGGCGCCCGCCCAATCAGCTTGAATTGGACCATTACCGTCGGGCAGATCGGCGTCGCCGTACATAGCCGCGTAACGAGCGATCAAGCCGCCCATCGAATGGGCCACTACCGTGAACTTTAGATCCGGACGTTGCAGCCGCGTCTTCAAACGGACGATGCGCCTGACAAGCTCACGCGCGTTCGAGACGTTGTCCTGCCGCCAATCGTAAGCGAAGACAGAATAGGTATCCTGGTAACCATCGGCCGGAGGATTTTCCCAGTCGCCATCGCGATAACCTGCATAACGTTTGAGGGCTTCGAGTAAGTCGCGGTAAACGTACACTTCCGGCAGCACGCGCGCGAGTCGAACGGTTTCTATGATCTTTCCAGGCACAAGATCGTCGCGATTGGACGCAAGATCAGGACTGATCGGCAGTCCCTCCTGTGATGTGCGAAAGGCTGAAGGCCAAACTGTTTCGCCCGTCTTCGGATTGATCAGTTCCGAACCGAGTATTCCGGGGATCACGATCACCGGGCGCTTGCCGCTCCTCGACCTTGCAGTTGCGAAAATGTTTTCAAGATTAGGTGTGCGACGCGCAGAAATACATGCGCTCGAGACCAGCGAAACGACGATCAGAGTGGAGATTAAATACCGCGAGCGGGCGAGTGATCTATTCAACGGGCACCGTCCAGCGACGATTGATGAGGCTCGCAACAAAGCCAGCACCAAAGCCGTTGTCGATATTAACGACAGTTACGTTTGAAGCGCACGAGTTCAACATACCCAGCAGAGCCGCGACACCTCCAAAAGATGCGCCATAACCGATGCTGGTTGGCACAGCTACGACCGGAACGCCGACGAGTCCGCCAACAACAGAAGGCAACGCCCCTTCCATTCCCGCAGCCACGATCACGACGCGCGAGCGCTGCAACAGGCTGCGCTCGGCCAGAACGCGATGGATGCCGGCCACACCTGCATCCCAAATACGATCGACAGCGTTACCCATCGTCTCGGCAGTCAGCGCGGCTTCTTCGGCGACGGGAATGTCGCTCGTGCCGGCAGTTACGACTGCGATCGAGCCGACACCCTGGTTTGTTTTATCGCGGCGGATTCTGATCAGGCGCGCTGATTCGTGCCACTCGGCGTCAGTGACGACGTTGCGTACCTCGCCAAACGTGCCTTCGTCGGTGCGTGTGACGAGGATGTTCGGGGAGCGCTGTGCGAGCCGGTCAACTATGCCGACGATCTGGGCGCGAGTCTTGCCACCACCGAAAACGACTTCTGGAAACCCCTGTCGCGTCGCGCGCGCATGGTCGACACGCGCAAACCCGATGTCTTCGAAATGAAGGTTCTTGATCCGGTTTACGGCGTCTGTATTTTCCAGCTCGCCGCTTTTGTAAGCGTCCAGAAGTTTAGCCAGCTCGTTCAGATCCATCGTCAAAAGCATGCCACAAAAAAGCACACAAAGCACTTCTCTGCGTCCTCTGCGGCCCTCTGCGTTCTCTGCGTTAAACGGGCATTTCAACGCAGAGATCGCAGAGAACCGCAGAGAACCGCAGAGGTACCCGCATCGTAATCAATTGTGGCTCGTGATAAGATTCGAGAGAGATTGAACCCACCGTGTCGACTGTAATCAAAAACACCCGTCTAACGCTGGAAATGATCAAGATCGAGCACACGCTGTTTGCATTGCCGTTCGCTTTTCTGGGCGCTGTGCTCGCCGCCAACGGACTTCCGTCGCCGCGACAGATTCTGTGGATCATTGTGGCGATGGTCGGAGCGCGCTCGGCCGCAATGGCGTTCAATCGCATCGCGGATCGACGCTTCGACGCTCGTAATCCACGCACTGCCTCGAGAGCATTGCCTGCGGGACTATTGTCCGTGGGCTTTGTCTGGGCATTCACGATTGCCGCTGCGGCCCTGTTTCTACTGGCTGCGGCCATGCTCAATCGTTTGACATTGATTCTCGCTCCGGTGGCGCTCGCGTGTGTGCTGCTTTACTCGTTTACAAAGCGTTGGACCCAATTGTCACATCTCGTTCTCGGCGCGTGTCTGTCGATCGCACCGACGGGCGCGTGGATCGCCGTACGCGGCGAGATTGGCAGCGCTGTGCCTTTGCTGTTGTCGCTCGTGGTCCTGCTTTGGACCGCTGGTTTTGACGTGCTTTACGCCTGCCAGGACTACGACTTCGATCGTCACGAAGGTTTACGATCCATCCCGGCGCGCTTCGGGATCGCTCGCGCACTCTGGATCGCGCGGACGCTGCACGCAGCCGCGTTCCTCGCGCTTGTATGGCTATTCGTTGTAACTAAACTCGGACCAATCGCCCTCGTTGGCGTGATTGCAACGGCGGCCCTGCTCGTTTACCAGCATCGACTCGTTCGCGCCGGCGATCTCAGCCGCTTGAACGCTGCTTTCTTTACGACCAACGCTTTCGTTAGCGTGATACTGCTGGCCACGTTTGGCAGTGCTGTCTTCATGAACCAATAACGCTATGACTTTTTCACACGACCAAAAACTCAACGAGATAGCGAAACGCGTCAACGCCGGCGAACGACTCTCTTTCGACGACGGCGTAGCGCTTTATGCGACTGACGATCTACCGGCGCTCGGTAAACTCGCGGACACGGTGCGTCGCCGGCGTCATGGGCGCACCACGTACTTCAACGTCAATCGCCATCTGAACCCGACAAACATCTGTTACGCCGACTGCAAGTTTTGCGGGTTCTTTCGCACGCCGCGCCAGCCGGATGCTTACACACACAACATCGACGACAGTTTGAAAGTCGCGGCGCAGGCGGTTGCTGAAGGCGCGACCGAGTTACACATCACGGGCGGTTTAAATACCAAGCTGCCGTTCAGTTACTTTACCGACCTGCTCTCGTCGTTGAAGCGCGACTTTCCGCAGTTGCACTTGAAAGCGTTCACGATGGTTGAGTTCGATCACTTCGCTCACTTCTACAAGATGCCGGATGAGGAAGTGATTCAAAAACTGATCGAGGCCGGACTGGATTCGTGTCCGGGCGGCGGCGCCGAGATCTTTCGCGAACCGACCCGCTCGATGATCTGTGCGCACAAGTGCGACGCAGAGCGCTGGCTCGAATTGCAGGGGAAAGTCCACGCCGCGGGCCTGAAAACCAACGCTACGATGTTATACGGCCACATCGAATCGATCGAAGATCGCGTGGATCATTTCGTGAAACTGCGCGAGCAGCAGGAGAAGTCGGGCGGCTTCCAGTGCTTCATACCCCTCGCGTTTTATCCGCCGGACACACAACTGGCCCACCTGCCTGGTCCATCAGGTGTTGACTCATTGAAAACGATGGCCGTCTCGCGCCTGATGCTCGACAACTTCGATCACATCAAAGCCTACTGGGTCATGCTCGGCAAGCGCCTGGCGCAAGTAGCTCTGCATTACGGCGCCAACGACATCGACGGCACGATCACCGAAGGCGGTGAGTTGACGACGAGTTACTCCGTCGAAGCCAACAACGAAGTGAAAATGAGTAAGACAGAACTCGTCGGCCTGATTGAAGACGCAGGTTTCGAAGCAGTCGAGCGCGACACCGTCTACAATCGTATCGAACGCAACAGCGTTAGCGTGGTCTAACAACAAATGTCAGAAAACATCACACTCGCACATTCCCCTGATTCCGATGACGCATTCATGTTCTACGGCCTGGCGACACACAAGCTCGACACCGGCGAACTGAATTTCCGACACCTTCTCAAAGACATTCAAACGCTGAACGAGGAAGCGATGCGCGGCACTTACGACGTCACCGCGATCAGTTTTCACGCTTACGCGTACATTCACGACAAATACGCGTTGCTGCCGCACGGCGCTTCGATTGGCGACAACTATGGTCCAATCGTCGTATCGCGCCAACCAGCCACGCCCGCGGACATTCCGAATCTGAAAATTGCGATTCCGGGAAAATTGACGAGCGCGTTTCTGGCGTTGCGTATTTTCAATTCCGATTTTAAGTATGAGGTCGTCCCGTTTGACAAGATCATTGACGCGGTGCAGGACGGCCGTTGCGACGCCGGCTTGCTGATTCACGAGGGACAACTTTTTTACGAGTCGAAGGGGCTGCACAAAGTTTTGGATCTCGGGGAGTGGTGGCACGAGCGCCATGGCTTGCCGCTGCCGATGGGCGGGAACGCCATCCGCCGCGACCTCGGCCCGGACCGGATTAAAGAAGTTTCAAAGCTGTTGCGGGATAGCATTAAATATTCGCTGACCCACCGCGAGGACGCGCTTCAGTACGCGCTACAGTTCGCACGGGACATGGATCCCGAGCTCGCCGACCGCTTCGTCGCTATGTGGGTTAATGAATTGACGCTTGACTATACCGACCGTGGCCGCGAGGCCGTCCGCCGACTCCTGGACGAGGGTTATCAGCATGGGATAATTCCACACCCGGTTCAGGTTGATTTTGTTGAAGCGTGATTCGGCCGCGGATTTCGCTGACAACGCAGATTTTTGTTGGAAATTAAACTGAAGCTGGGGTGTGCGCGGCAATCTTTTGCTACCCCGCCCAGAAGGGGTAGCTGACCACCGCGCACATCATCGACATCAGACCACGTAAAACCAAGCTCCTCCCAAAGCTTGATTTATCGCCCGCGCCGTGTAAGCAACGCCGCCGCTCGGCGTCACGTCTGCGCTCCCGCGCCGTAAAGCTCCACGGATTTTGGGACGAGTGCCTGTTGCCGACATGAGGACCTTGAGAAACTTTGTTTTCAAACTAGCTGAGCCGCGA
>JBKPJP010000247.1:0-4768 GCA_046730735.1 Acidobacteriota bacterium
TGCAAGGAATGAGCGACATGCTACACAACAAGAGAAGAAAAAGCAAAGGGGAAAAGCGGTTTATATCAAAGATTTACATGCAAGAAATGATGCAAGCTCGCCGCGCAAAAAATAGGGAAGGTCAGTGACGACCTTCCCTGCAAGCGGGCGATAAAATGATCCCTAATCAGCCTTCTTTCGAATGAAAGTCGGGACGTCGAGATCATCAACACGCGTGGATCCCATCATCGGCCTTGGGAGGTCATCGGCAGGACGGGGTACGTAACGTGGTGGCGGCGCGGGAATGGCCGTGGTCACAGCGGCAGACGCAACAGAGACTATCTCTCTGTCAAAACCGGTAGCAATTACCGTGATCTTCATTTCATCCGTCAAGGTCTCATCGATCACGGCGCCAAAAATAATGTTCGCATCCTCGTCAGCAGACTCACGAATGATCGACGATGCGGCATTCACTTCAAACAACGTCAGATCGGGTCCGCCGGTGATGTTGATCAAAACACCCTTGGCGCCCTGAATCGTTGCTTCTTCAAGCAGCGGCGACGAGATCGCCTGCTGCGTTGCTTCGATAGCGCGATTCTCGCCGGTGGCTCGCCCCGCACCCATCAAAGCCATGCCCATGCCTGACATGATCGACTTCACGTCAGCGAAGTCGAGATTGATCAGACCGGGCACAGTGATCAGATCGCTGATGCCTTGCACTGCCTGACGCAACACGTCGTCAGCGACTCTGAATGAGTCGGAGAGCGAAACGCCGCGCTCGACTGTGTGCAGCAGCCGTTCGTTTGGAATCGTGATCACGGTGTCGACGCATTCGCGCAACTCTCTCAATCCCTGATCGGCTTGCTGCATGCGACGACGACCTTCGAAGTGAAAAGGTTTTGTCACCACAGCGACGGTCAGCGCGTCGAGTTCAGTCGCGAGTGATGCGATGATCGGAGCCGCGCCAGTGCCAGTACCGCCGCCGAGACCCGTGGTGACAAATACCATGTCGGCGCCCTCGAGCACTTCTATGATCTTGTCAGTGTCTTCAAGAGCTGCTTCGCGGCCGACGTTCGGATCAGCGCCGGCCCCGAGTCCTTTGGTGAGCCGGCTGCCGAGTTGAATCTTGATCGGTGCGCGCGAACGCTTCAACGCTTGTAGATCTGTGTTGGCAACAAGAAATTCGATGCCTTCGATACCGGCTTCGATCATGCGGTTAACAGCGTTGCTGCCACCACCGCCGATGCCGATTACTTTTATCCGCGCTCCGGTGAGTGGCGGGTCATCATCGATGAATATATTAATGCCTGTACCCGGTTGACGAGTGTCCGGTGTCATAGTTAGTTCCTCTCTCCCAAAACGGGATGGCGTCCAGGGCCTCTTCCTTCTATGTTGGGTTTCTTGAGCCATGGGCATCGATATCTTGCGGACAATATCTTGTGCAACCGGGGCGCAAGTATACAACAACTTGTCAGAAAATACTGAATCTATTTCTAAAACGTGAAACAAAATGCGTCAGCCTGCCGGTTGATCCACGTCTGCTCACGCCCGTGCGTATCTCTGCTGCCTGCGCCCGATAGGCGAGCAATGCTAAACCGGCGGCCGCCGCCCACGCCGGACTCTGAATGTCTTCAATCAAACCACCGAAACGATCTCGTTCGGGATACCCGATTCGCACCGGGGCATCAAACACCTGTTCCGCGATCTCAGTCATGCCGTGCAGCAATGCACCGCCACCTGTCAACACGACTCCGCTCGAGAGTTGTCGCTCCCAACCCGCGTCTTTGATCTCATCAGCAACGTGCATCAACACTTCTTCAGCACGCGGTTGCAGGATGTCGCAAAGAATCTGGCGCGAGAGTTGGCGCGGCGGTCGGCCACCAACCGACGGCACATCGACGAGCTCGCCACGCTCCATCTCACTCAACGAACTACTGCAAGCGCAGCCGACAGTTCGCTTGATCTTTTCTGCTTCCGGAATCGGAGTGCGCAGACCGAAGGCGATGTCGTTCGTGAAATGCGAGCCGCCGAGGGGAAACACAGCGGTGTGTTGCACTGCGCCGCGCTGGTAAATAATCAACCCAGTAGTCTCCGCGCCGACATCGACGAGTGCGGCCCCAAACTCTTTGTCGTCTTCAGTTAACGTCGCCTCCGCGGCCGCGAGTTGTTCCAGAACCATATCGGCGACGACGAGACCGGCGCGATTCACGGCGTTGATCGCGTTCTGTCGGGCAGTCACCGGACTGGTGACGATGTGAACCTTCACTGCGAGCCGGGCGCCGATCATTCCCACGGGATCGTTGATGCCGTCCTGATCATCGACGATGAATTCCTGCGGCAGTCGATCGACGATCTCGCGTCCGGCGGGAAGTTGAATCGCACACGCTGAATCGATCGCGCGGCGCACGTCGTCAGCAATGATCTCGCGGTCGCGTCCCGACACAGCCACGATCGCCTGGCCGTTGAAGCCGAGGATGTGCGAGCCGGCAAGATTGATAGTCACCTCTTCAGCTTCGAGTCCGCTCATGCGCTCCGCATCCTCGACCGCTCTCTTGATTGCATCGACCGCGGCATCCGGATTGACGATCACGCCCTTGCGCAAACCGCGAGCTTCCGCTTCTCCGATCCCAACTACTTCAAGCAACCCTCCTTCACCCGGTTCGCCGGCGATACACGTCACCTTACTTGTCCCAATGTCGAGACCGATTGTGTGTTGTGTTCGCTTAGCCATGTCGGGATTCTGTGTTTATTCGTTCTTCGCGTCGGCAATAGTGTGACTGCCGGTGACCAATCCGACGATTGCTCGCTTGCCTTGCGTGAGATCGATGTAGCTGATCAGCGGGCCGCGAGATGTTTGGCGCTGAGCGTCGAGAACCGTCAACGCTTTACTCAATCGTGCGCTCTGATCCTGTGAACCGAGCCGGACTTCAATCTGCGAATCGTCGCCCGCGAGTTGCACGCGCACGTCGCGCAGGTCGAGCAGGTTGGCTTCACTCACGCGCTCCGAGATTCCCTGCGCACTCCAGTCGCGTTGCAGTTCGAGAAACTTCGCGACACGTTCGCGATTCTCTGCCTGCGCCGCGGTTGAGTTGTCTTCGTTCCAACCACGCAGAAAGAATGCGGGCATCTGATCTGTCGGAGCCATCTCACCCAGATACACCGCATCGTCGTCGACCCACATGAAGCGGCCCGCCGACGTGCGAACCACAGCTTTCGGTTCGCGCTCGGTAATGCGAACGCGAATGCCGTCGGGCAACACACGCGTCACGATGGCGGTACGAACCCAGGGCAATCTTTCGAGATGATTGCTGAGCTCCTGAAGATCAGCCTGCCAAACTCCCGTCTCCCCAACATCGCGGCGCACGACACTCTTTATTTCTTCAACCGAAGCTCGCGACGCGCCACGCGCCTCGATCGTTCGCACTTGAAAGAAGCTCGCGGACGCAGCCGCGCGGTAACCAACAAACGCGATCAAGGCGATGATGGCAATCACGCCGATTCGCAACGCGAGTGGCACGTAACCCAACAACGATTTGAGACGCGCTGCGATCGGTTCGTTCGACCCGCGCCTGGCGGGACGTTGGCCCACCGCGGAGCGGCCTTTGCCGATCCCGCTGCGATTACCGACTTTTTGAGCTACAACCTGCTCTCTCAAAGCTCACTCCTCCTTATCCGCGTCATCCGCGTTCATCTGCGGCTCCGCATTTGCACGCCAGAGTTCAACTTCGTACTCGAGTTCAATTCCCTGCTCTTGTCGCACGCGCTCACGAATCTCTTCCGCGAGAGCGAGTGCATCTTCGGCGCGTGCGTTCTCGCCTTCAGTGACGATGAAGTTCGCGTGCACGGGCGAAACGATTGCGCTTCCGCGGCGCTGTCCTTTCATTCCCATTTCATCGATCATCTTGCCCGTGCCGATCGTGCTCGCCGGCGGGTTCTTGAAGAAACAACCTGCCGAGCGCGCGCCGTGTGGCTGTGTCGCGAGCCGTTTGCGCTTCGCCTCGTCCATGCGCGCCTTGATCTGTTCCGGATCGTCTTTAGTAAGACGCAACGTTGCCCCAAGCAATAGTTCGCCTTCGCGAAACGAGGTGTGGCGATAGTTCCACTCAACGCTCTCACCCGCGACCTCAACTACTTTCCCATCACGCGCCACGCGCACCTTCTCAGTCACAGTCCCAATCTCGTGACCATATGCGCCGGCATTCATCCATAGCGCGCCGCCGACTGTTCCCGGAATGCCGCCAAGTCCTTCAATTCCCGATAGACCACTCCGCGCAACGTCGATGCACAAACGCGGTAACGAATAACCGGCACTCACTGAAACTCGTTCGCCGTCGATGTGGACTTCGCCTTTCATATTGCTCAAGTTCAAAACCACGTAATGATGATCACCATCGTCAGCGAGTACGTTGCTGCCGGAACCCAATGGCCTCCAGCCAATCCCCGCCTGGTCCAACTCATGCACGATCGCCGCTGCCTGCTCTTCCGTGTCGGGTGCAATGACCCAGTCGATCGAGCCGCCGACTCGCAAGCTCGTTAACTCGGCAAAACGCTTTCCACGATCGGCGCGCACTCCGAGTCGAGCAGCAATCTCTTCAATAGCCCTGTCACGTTCTTCGAACATCTAATTCGTCGCCACTGACTGTTCTCGCAACAAGAACAACAGTTGCTCACTCTCGCGATTTACAGTGCCGGCGCCGAGCGTCAACACCAGATCGCCGGGCTGCACATGGTCGCGCAGGATGGATGCGGCGTTGTCGAGCGCGCCGATATAGTTCACATTCTTGTGACC
>JBKPJP010000248.1:0-2274 GCA_046730735.1 Acidobacteriota bacterium
AAATACACGTTGTTTGTGCGGCCGAGGGATCCGGAACGAGAGATCTGGGACGGGCGTCGCGCGGGTGTGGAGGGTGCGAAGAGCGACTTTGGCGCCGAAGAAGCGTTTCCGACCGCGGAGTTTGAGTCGAAGCTGGCCGAGTTTCTCGACGGTGCGGATGTACTCTACTACCGCCTCGGTACGGACCCGGATCTCGACAACACGATCATCAAAGAGATCGCGCGCATGCGATCGTTGAATCGCAAGCCGATTCATCCGCCGGAGACGATCATCGATCCGGCGACAATCGTTCACGAGATGCGCGTGGTGAAGACTGCCGACGAGATTGAGATCATGCAAACGGCTGCCGACATCGCTGCCGAAGCTCATTGCGAGGCGATGAAAGCAGCGAAACCCGGCATGCATGAGTATCAGCTCGAAGCATTAATCGAACAGATCTTCCGCAGGCACGGCGCGGCAGCTCCGGCGTACACGTCAATCGTCGGCGCCGGCCCGAATGCCACGGTGCTTCATTACATCAACAACGATGGCGAGCTTCGCGATGGAGACCTGCTGCTCGTCGATGCGGGCGCTGAGTACAAAGGTTACGCGTCAGACATCACGCGCACGTTTCCCATCAACGGTCGTTACACGAAACCGCAGCGCGATATTTACGACCTGGTGTTGAAGGCGCAGATGGCGTGTGTGGAGATGGTGCGACCCGGCGTCACGCACGATCAGTTGAAACAACGTTCGATCGAGATATTGACTGAAGGCATGGTTGAGCTTGGGTTACTGCAAGGCAAGACTGAGGAACTGATCAAGGAGAAGAAGTACGAGAAGTTTTACATGCACGGTCTCGGGCACATGCTCGGCATCGACGTCCACGACGTTGGCCGTTACTACTACGGGACCGAATCACGCGCGCTCGAACCGGGCGTGGTGATGACAGTCGAGCCCGGAATTTACATCTCGCCTAATACGGAGGGCGTGCCTGAAAAATATCTCGGCATCGGCGTGCGGATCGAAGACGACGTGCTCTGCACCAGCAACGGCCCCCGCGTGTTGACGCACAAAGTTCCTAAACAACCTGAGGAAATCGAAGCACTGATGAATTAATCGTGCTTTCAATCCGCGTTCATCCGCGGCCAATCTTCTGGATAATCGCATCCGCAAACTCGGCGGTCTTTGCGGTTCCGCCAATATCGCGAGTGCGCACCTTACCTTCTTTAAACACGTCGAGCATGGCGTTCTCAACGCGGTCCGCGGCCTCGCGTTCGCCAATATAACGCAACATCAAAATCCCTGATTGCAACAGCGCCGTCGGGTTTGCGATCCCCTGTCCTGCGATATCGGGCGCCGAGCCATGCACCGCTTCAAACACTGCGCCCTTCTCGCCGATGTTTGCTCCCGGCACGAGTCCCAGGCCACCGACGAGCCCGGCACACAGATCCGAAACGATGTCGCCGTAAAGATTCTCGAGCAGCATGATGTCAAACTGTTCCGGCCGCATCACGAGTTGCATACACGCGTTATCGACAATCTTGTCGTCCGCCTCGATCTCCGGATAGTCCACACTGACTTTCCGGAAGCAATCGAGAAACAGACCATCGGAGAGCTTCATGATGTTTGCTTTGTGAACTGCTGTTACTTTTTTGCGCTTCTCGCGTCTCGCATGCTCGAAAGCAAAACGCGCGATGCGCGTCGAAGCTTTTTCGGTAATGATCTTCAGACTTTCCACCACACCCGGTACGACCACGTGTTCCAGTCCCGCGTACAAACTCTCCGTGTTCTCTCTGACAACGATTAGATCGAGTTCGGGATAACGACACGGCACATTCGGCAACGCACGCACCGGCCGCAGGTTTGCGTAAAGATCCAGGGTTTTGCGCAGTCCAACGTTGACTGAGGTAAAACCCTTGCCAACCGGCGTAGTGATCGGACCTTTGAGCGCGACCTTGTTGCGCAGAATGGAATCGAGCAGTTCCTGTGGCAGTGTTTCGCCGAATTTTTCGAGGGCCTGCGCGCCCGCGTAATGCGTTTCCCATTGAACCTCAACGCCTGACGCTTCGATGATCCGCACTACGTTTGAAGCGACTTCGGGGCCAATGCCGTCGCCTGGAATCAGTGTGATAGGATGCATTTTCACAGAATAAGTCGTTGTATGAGCGGGGGCAAGCCCCTCTTCCTGACTTGTTCTAGCTAAACTTGCCTGACTTGTTCCATCTACTGTGGATTGTAGAAAAGAACAAGTCAGAAATCTTTAGATCCATACTTGGATGGAAAGTAGATCCA
>JBKPJP010000249.1:0-3353 GCA_046730735.1 Acidobacteriota bacterium
CCCCAAACGACATTGTGTCCCAATTGTCGTGAGCCCCGCATGCCACACCGCGTTTGCCCCAAATGCGGCTACTACAAAGGTCGCGAAGTGGTGCAAGTAGAACAAAGCTAAAGTGAGTTTGTGCGAAGTCAGTCGCAGCATCAGCCCCAATTGACGGGCAAGGTTGTTCTCGATGCAATGGGAAGCGACCACGCGCCCAACGTAGAAATTGATGGCGCGCTTGCTGCGACGCGCGATTTCAACGTGGGCGTTATTCTGGTTGGCCAGGCCCACAAAGTCGAGCCTGAACTGCGACGTTGCGGTTGGCATGGCGACGGCGATCGCGGCATTGAATTCGTTGAAGCGGCTGAAGTCATCGCGATGGATGATCCGGTCGCCACTTCCGTGAGACGGAAGAAGAAGAGTTCTTTGAGAATCGGCACGAAGCTGGTGATGGACGGACGTGCCGATGGTTTTGTGTCGGCGGGAAATACCGGCGCGGCCATGGCGACTGCGAAGATGGTTATCGGTACGCTTGCGGGCGTGGATCGTCCGGCACTCGCGGCTATGATTCCGACGAAGGCAGCCAAACCGACGTTGTTGCTCGATGTCGGAGCAAACTCAGAGTGCAAACCGCATCACCTCGCCCAGTTTGCGATTATGGGTGATGCTTACTCGCGTTCGGTGCTCGGCACAGTGAAGCCTTCGGTCGGACTGATGAGTATCGGCGAAGAAGAGGCGAAGGGAAACGAGCTGACTAAAGAAGCGTTTCCACTCTTGCGGCAGTTGAGCAACATCAACTTCGTCGGCAATGTCGAAGGCCGCGACGTGTTCTCGGGAATGGTTGACGTGATCGTGACCGATGGTTTTACCGGCAACGTGATGTTGAAACTATCGGAAGGATTGACTGAGGCGATGCTGTCGATGCTGAAACGCGAATTGATGGCGACGGCAGTGACGAAAGCGGGTGCCATGCTGGCGAAGCCGGCGTTTCGGAGTATCAAGAAGCGACTCGATTACACGGAATATGGCGGCGCGCCATTGTTGGGTGTAAGCCGCATCGTTGTTATCGGTCACGGGCGTTCGAATGCGCGTGCGATTCGCAACGCGATCCGGAGTGTCAAAGAGTTTTCCGAACATCGAACAGCCGAGAGAATCGAAGAAGGAATTAAAAACCAGCCACAGATGACACAGATAAACACGAATCTGAGTGTAGGTGTGTCTGTGTGATCTGTGGATGATTGTAGTAATCTGAGGAATCGATGGTGAATCAACGTGCTGGAATCCTGGGTACTGGTCATTCATATCCGGAAGGCATTCTGACGAATGAGGATCTCGCGAAGATGGTCGAGACCTCCGACGATTGGATCACGACGCGCACCGGAATCAAGCAGCGGCGCAAAGCGGCGCCTGATGAATACACGTCGCTGTTTGCCGTGCGTGCTGCGCGACAGGCAATCGAACGCGCTCGTTTAGATCCTGCCGATATCGATCTGCTTCTTTGTGCCACAGTTACGCCCGATCAGATACTGCCATCGACCGGTTGTATCGTGCAGGCGGAACTCGGCGCACACAACGCCGCGGCCATGGATATCGTGGCTGCTTGTTCCGGTTTTCTTTATGGAGTGTCCCTCGCCGATTCGATGATTCGGACCGGCCAAGTGCGGCATGCAGTTGTTGTCGGCGCAGAGATTTTGACGCAGTACGTCGACTACACTGATCGACAGACGTGTGTGTTGTTTGGAGATGGCGCGGGTGCGGCGGTGTTAGGACCAGTTGAAGGCAATCGCGGGATTCTGGCGTCGAAGATCAAATCTGACGGTCGTTACGAAGAACAACTTTTCTCGCCCGGTGGCGGCACTCGCAGAAAACCGACGGCAGAGACACTCGCCGCGGGTGATCACTTCTTCAAGATGAAAGGCAACGAACTATTCAAGGTTGCCGTTCGTTCGATGGCTGAGGTTTCGCGCGATGTTTTGCAGCGCGCGGGTGTGAAGTCTGACGATATCAGCCTCTTCATTCCGCATCAGGCCAACCAACGCATCACTGAAGCGGTTGCGGATCGTTTGAATGTCGATATGGAGCGTGTCTATTCAAACATCGCGGTGCATGGAAATACTTCTTCGGCATCGATACCGATCGCGCTCGATGAGTGTGTCGAGGCCGGACGGATCAAGGAAGGCGATTTAGTATTGATGGCATCGTTTGGTGGTGGCGTAACGTGGGGCGCGGTATTGATGCGATGGTGACGGCGATCGTTTTTCCCGGCCAGGGTTCGCAAGCTCCCGGCATGGGAAAGGACCTGGCAGAAAAGTTTGCGGTCGCGCGGCAGGTCTTTGAAGAAGCTGATGACGCGCTGGGCTTCGCGATTTCGCGACTCTGTTTCGAAGGTCCCGCTGAGGATCTACAGTTAACGGAGAACACGCAGCCGGCGATTTTGACGGTCTCTATCGCTGCGTTCCGCGCGTTGAGCGAAGCTGGAATCGGTGCGCCGGCATTTGTCGCGGGGCATAGTTTGGGTGAATACTCGGCGCTTGTGGCCGCGGGTGTTTTGAGTTTGCCTGACGCGGTCAGGACTGTACGCGCGCGTGGGCGTTACATGCAGGAAGCGGTGCCGGTCGGCACGGGCGCGATGGCGGCGGTCATTGGTGGTGAATTGAGCGACGTCGAACGTGTCTGTGCTGAGGCAAGGGGCGATCAGGTTTGTTCGGTGGCGAATTTCAATTCTCCGAGCCAGGCGGTGATTGCCGGTAATACTGAGGCAGTCGATCGCGCGGTTGAATTGCTGAGCGGCGTTGCGAAGCGTGTGATTAAGTTGAAAGTGAGCGCGCCTTTTCATTGTGCGCTCATGAAGCCGGCACAGGACAGGCTGGCACAGGATCTCGAGCGGCTTGAGTTTAGTGATCCGGCAATACCGGTAGTGACGAATGTCGATGCGCGCCCGACCACGGCGCCGCAAGAGTTGCGCGATGCACTCGTGCGACAGGTGTCGGCGCCGGTGCGCTGGGTGGAGTCGATGCAGTTGCTCATCGAGCAAGGCGTCGATACGTTTGTCGAAGCCGGTCCGGGAAAAGTTTTATCAGGTCTGATGCGTCAAATCAGTCGCGACGTGAAGACACTGAACGTTGAGGACGTAATTTAATAACTCACAAGAGGAGCAAACACGATGCCCGATCAAGAGATCGAGAACAAGGTTAAACAGATAATCGTCGATGAGCTAGGGGTCGATGAAAATGAGGTCACGCCGAATGCGAGATTCATCGACGACCTCGGCGCCGACTCGCTGGACACGGTCGAACTCGTGATGCGTTTTGAAGAGGAGTTTGGCATTGAGATTCCCGACGAAGACGCTGAGAAGATCCAGAGTGTGCGCG
>JBKPJP010000250.1:0-2137 GCA_046730735.1 Acidobacteriota bacterium
ATCTGGAGGTTAACGCGATTCACTCCGAGTATCTCGCCGTAGAACTTCGAGACGTTGTCGAAAATGATCAGTTGATCCGGAGTAGACATCGGCAACCTACTTCACTACCTCGTAAGCTTTGACTTTCCACGACAGCAACGCCAGGCACGCGGCGCAGAAAAGAAAGAGCGCCGTCCAACACGCCCACAACGGCGGGTTCATTATGACGACCTCTCTAAGAACATCGCTACCAAAGTCCGACGTCACGATCCTGCCTGCGACGCGATCGAAAGTGCCGAACAAACCTGAAGTCACATGGCCCATGAGGGCAAACAGGCTGACGAGATCTCCATACTTGGTCTGGAAAAGAATGTTGATGAAAACGGATCCGAATACTGAAGGAATAAACACTATCCCCAACATCGCCGCACTCGCGACGATGCGCCACTTCAATAACGCGGAAACCGTCTGCGACAACAACGACAGCAACAGCACCCAAACAACTCCGGCAATCACTATCGCACTCGCGAGCCACAAGTTATCTCGGAACCACGCGAATCCTTCCAAATACGACTGGAAGAGAAACATCAGCAGTTGCGGAATCCAGGTTATGAACGACAACAGGATCAACAACACCGACATTTTCCCCACCACGTACTCGGTGCGTGTAAAGGGACGGCAAAGATAAAGCGGCAAAGCGTTGTTGCGCAGGTCGCGTGACACGAGTGGTGGTCCGACGAGCAGCGCTACAAAGAAAGCGAAACCGCCCTGAATGTTTACAAAAGCCTGAAAGAACGAACCATCGATTGGTAATAACTGCCGCGCGTTGAGCTGCATGATCGCCAGCGCCGTGACGTTATGGTGCAGGTAGATCAACACTGCTTCGACGAGCAGCGGTATGAAGCAGAGCACGTAGAACGCGGTGAACAGTTTGTATCTGAAGACACCTCGGAACGCGTGCCGCGGAATGATCAGAAAGCGGCTCCACTCGGGCGTCAGCTTGCCGGTGTAAGGCTTATAAGTCTGTTCATAGACCGCCATAGCCGTTCTCCATTGCCTTGAGAAAGATGTCTTCGAGCGAGTCGCGCTTGTAGCTCAAACGACGGAGCTGAACCTTTGATTCGTCCGCGAGCCGGTACAAATCTCTTACTTCAATGCCTTCCTGCAAAACGATCTTCAGCCGGTGATCGCCGGTTAACGCATACTCACAACCGAGTTGGCCCAGGGCCTGGACGAACTTCTCCTGGTCACCACGTGTTTCGAGCATGAGAAACTTGCGATTTGATTTACGTTCTTCTTCGAGATTGCAGTAAACGACGATCTGCCCGTCGCGAAGGATCAGGATCTCGTCGCAACACTCTTCGACGTCCAGTAACAGGTGCGATGACAGCACGATATGCGCTTTGCCGCTGTCGCGAATCTCGCGAATCAGTTTGATCATGCGCAGGCGTGCGGGTGGATCGAGTCCGTTTGTCGGTTCGTCGAGGAAGATCAGTTTTGGACCATGAACGATCGCCTGCGCGAGTTTCGCAAGCTGTTTCATGCCGAGTGAATACGTCTCGAGACGGCGATAACGTGCTTCACCCAGACCGACGTAGAAGAGTGCTTCATGCGCGCGCTCGAGAGCGGCTTCAGGCGGCAGGCCCGACAGTTCACCCATCAGGCGCACGAAGTGAACGGCGCTCATCTTCGCGATGAATGAGTCGCGCTCGGGCATGTAACCAATCAGCGCGCGGATCTGTTTGGCTTCGTCGGAAATGTCGAGGCCGAATATGTTTGCGGTGCCGGCGCTCGGCGGATGAAATCCGAGTAGTGTGTGAATCAGCGTAGTCTTACCAGCGCCGTTTGGACCGAGCAGACCAATGGCCTTGCCGCGCAAATCGCCGCGCAGGTTCTTAAGGATTTGCCGGCGGCCAAAAGAGACGCTGAGACCGTGAAGGTCAATTACCGGTGGCTCATTGAGAGCCGCTTGTGCGTTGATCGGTTCCTCGGGAACCGAAGCGGGGAGTGCCATACTCTTTCTTATAGCGCTGCGTCCTGATAATTCCAAACGAAACCGAGTCCGAAGACTGTACCCATCAACAGAAAAGCCATGATGCATGCTAACGCATCGTAGGGCGATAAAGTTCTGCCGATTGCGAGAAATTCGATCAGGAAC
>JBKPJP010000251.1:0-6752 GCA_046730735.1 Acidobacteriota bacterium
CAAAAACCGCACACCATCGCCCAGCTAGGACCATGTCGGACAAGATTCCACACGAAGTAGTCACACCTGAGCGACGCGTTCTTGCTGAACCGGTTGATATGGTCACGGTGCCGGGACTGGGTGGCGAGCTCGGAATCCTGCCCGGTCACACGCCGCTGATCTCGCAGTTGCAGACTGGTGTGCTGACGTACGTGCAGGAAGGGAAGAGTTATCCGCTGCACGTGTCGGGAGGGTTTGTCGAGGTACGCGACGATCACGTTTCGGTGCTGGCTGAAGTCGCGGAGCGTCCTGACGAGATCGACGCTGCACGCGCGAAAATCTCGCGCGACAAGCTCGAGAAGCAACTGAATGCGTGGAGCGGAACGGAAGAAGATTTCGAAGTCGCAAAGGCGAAGCTCGATCGATCGATGGTTCGGCTGCAACTCGCCGGCGGAAGATAAGAGTTTCACGCAAAGGCGCAAAGCTAAGACGCAAAGCCGCAAAGAGTTCATCTGCGCCTTTGCGTCTTCTCTTTGCGCCTTTGCGTGAAACGTCTTATCTTCCGCCAGCAAGTTGCAGCCGAACCACGGAGCGATCGAGCTTCGCCTTCGCGACTTCGAAATCCTCTTCCGTCCCGCTCCACGCATTCAGTTGCTTCTCGAGTTTGTCGCGTGAGAGTTTTGCGCGGGCAGCGTCGATCTCTTCAGGACGCTCCGCCACTTCCGCCAGCACCGCAACGTGATCGTCGCGTACCTCGACAAACCCTCCCGACACGTGCAGTTGATGACTCTTCCCTTCCTGCACGTACGTCAGCACACCTGTCTGCAATTGCGAGATCAGCGGCGTGTGACCCGGCAGGATTCCGAGTTCGCCACCCAGCCCCGGCACGGTGACCATATCAACCGGCTCTGCCAGAACACGTCGCTCCGGCGTTACCACTTCGAGTTGAATCTTCTCCGCCATAGTTGAGTTTACCGGGCGAGCGTCTTGGCTCTTTCGACTGCCTCTTCAATCGTGCCGACCATGTAGAACGCCTGTTCCGGAAGATCGTCGTGCTTGCCGTCGACCAGTTCGCGGAAACCGCGCACCGTGTCTTCGAGTTTGACGTACTTGCCTTCGAGACCGGTGAACTGCGCGGCCACGAAAAATGGCTGCGAGAAGAACCTCTGGATCTTGCGCGCGCGCGAAACGGTCAGCTTGTCTTCGTCAGACAACTCGTCGAGACCGAGGATCGCGATGATGTCCTGTAGATCCTTGTAACGCTGCAACACGCGCTTCACGTCCTGGGCAGTGTCGTAGTGCTCCTGGCCGATAATGCGCGGGTCGAGGATGCGCGACGATGAAGCCAAAGGATCGACCGCCGGATAAATACCCAACTCCACAATCTGTCGCGAGAGCGCCGTGACCGCGTCGAGGTGCGCGAACGTCGTCGCCGGCGCGGGATCGGTGTAGTCGTCAGCCGGCACGTACACTGCTTGAATCGAGGTGACCGAACCGGTCTTGGTTGACGTAATGCGCTCCTGCATTTCGCCCATCTCAGTCGCGAGGTTCGGCTGATAACCCACTGCCGAAGGCATACGACCGAGCAGTGCCGAAACTTCCGAACCCGCCTGTGTGAAGCGGAAGATGTTGTCGATAAAGAGCAGCACGTCGAGACCTTGGTCGCGGAAATACTCCGCCACGGTCAGTCCTGACAACGCGACGCGCAGACGCGCTCCGGGCGGTTCGGTCATCTGCCCGTAAATCAGCGCCACTTTCGACTGGCCAATGGTGTTCATGTCGACCTTGGTCAGATCGAACTGGCCGGTGTCGTGGAAATTCTTATTGAACGCGTCACCAAACTGAATAACCTGCGACTCGACCATTTCGCGCAGCAGGTCGTTTCCCTCGCGGGTGCGCTCGCCGACGCCGGCAAACACCGAGAAACCGGAACGCGCTTTCGCGATGTTGTTGATCAACTCCATCACGATAACCGTCTTGCCCACGCCCGCGCCGCCGAACAGACCAATCTTGCCGCCGCGCAGGAACGGTTGAATCAGGTCGATGACCTTGATGCCCGTTTCAATCATCTGCAACTCGGTCGACTGCTCTTCGAAGGTCGGCGCGTGACGGTGAATCGGATAACGCTTGTCGTGCTTCACCGGTCCGAGTGTGTCGACCGGCTCGCCGATGACGTTGAGCACGCGACCGAGCGTTCCTTCACCTACAGGCATCGTGATCGGACCGCCGGTATCGATGGCCATCATGCCGCGCACCATGCCGTCAGTCGGCGTCATAGAAACCGTTCGCACGCGGCCTTCACCGAGGTGCTGTTGCACTTCCGCGATCACGTCGATCGGCACGGGGACGTTAAACCCTTCTGAGACGACGCGCAGCGCCTGGTAAATCGGCGGCAGGTAACCTCCCTGGAACTCGACGTCGAGCACGGGACCGATAATCTGGACGACTTTACCGACCGGGCGACCGTCGGCGCTCATGTTTCCGTTAGGCGTAGACATACTGTCTCTGAACTCCTCTTCGACCTATAAGGGCGAACAAAACTGGCAGGATTGAAAGCCAGACAAGATAACACACGCCGTTATTTGCGCCAAACAGGAAGATTTTCTCTGCGGCCCTCTGCGTATCTCTGCGGTCCTCTGCGTCCAAACAGATTCAACGCAGAGGACACAGAGATACGCCGAGAGCCGCAGAGAAATCTGAAACCCTACTTGTACTACTGTCGTAGTACAATTCGGAGATGAGTCAGATTTTCTCATTGAGCCCTTCGCATCCCATGCCGCTCTACGCGCAGTTAACGCGGGCGATTCGCTTTGCGATCGCGACCGGGCGGCTCAGGGTCGGGGAACAACTGCCAACCGTCCGGCAGTTGGCAGTGGAGCTACGCGTCAATGCCAATACGGTGGCCAAGGTCTACGCCGAGTTGGAACGCTCCGGAATCCTCGAAACCAGAAGAGGCGTGGGAACGTTTGTCAGCGCCCGCCATCTCGCCACGAGTCATCGCGACGAACATGAAAAGCACCTGAGGGAACTGGTCGATCGGTTCCTGGAAGAAGCGGGTGCGATGGGTTTTTCGCTCGACGACTTGCTGGACCAACTTCAGAGCCGGCGCAAAAAGGAGATTGAGAATGTCTAGTTCTTCGACGAGTTTGATGCAAACCCGAGGTAACTTGCCCTCGACTGATGTGGCGCGTATCAACATCGTATCGGCGGTGGCTTTTCTCACGCCGCTAATCGTTGGCGCGCTCACAACGTGGTTAACGTTCAATCCCGCCGGCGTGATCGTGGGATTACTGTTAGGGCTGCTGTTGGCCCAGGCGCCGAAGATCGCGCGCCAGTGGGAACGTGCGGTGGTTTTGCGGCTGGGTAGATATGTGGGCCTGCGTGGTCCAGGTCTGTTCTGGATCGTGCCTTTTGTTGACACTGTTTCAGCGTGGGTGGACCAGCGCGTGATTACCACGAGCTTTGCGGCTGAAGAGACGCTTACGTCCGATACAGTTCCCGTGAACGTAGACGCAGTGCTCTTCTGGATGGTCTACGATCCGGAGAAGGCGGCGTTGGAAGTTCAGAACTATCCGCAGGCAGTGAGTTGGGCGGCGCAGACGGCGCTGCGCGACATCATCGGCCGGACTTCGCTGACGGATCTGTTGCGCGGACGTGAACGGATCGAAGAAGAGTTGCAGCAACTGATCGATGAACGTTCGAACCCGTGGGGTGTGACGGTGCAATCGGTTGAGATGCGCGACGTGATCATTCCGGCGGCGTTGCAGGATGCGATGTCACGCGAGGCGCAGGCTGCGCGAGAGAAACAAGCGCGCATAATCCTCGGCCAGGCTGAAGTCGAGATTGCCCACTCGTTTGAAAAGGCTGCTCAGAGTTATCGCGACAATCCGACAGCGCTGCACCTGCGAGCGATGAACATGTTGTATGAAGGCTTGAAGGAGAAGGGCGCGTTGATGCTCGTGCCGAGCAGTGCGGTTGAATCGATGGGTATGGGTGGCTTGCTCGGCGCGGCAGCGTTGCGGCAACGAACTCTGACCGGGAGTGATGAGGTGCCCGAGTAAATCCTAACCACGGATGACACGGATAAAAAATCCGATTTTAATCCGTGTCATCTGCGGCTAAATTTCGGGGTCAATCCGGATCTTCATTCGCTGCAACACCTGAAGATCCTCTTCTGTTAAATCAAGCGTGGCGCCGTCGATCGCGTCTTCATCTTCACCAACGTGAGGCCTTAAACCAATCTCGAGCCGCAGCGTCAACTCCATCTCATATCCGGCTTCGCGCAGCCGTTCGATGGCTTCCGCAACCTTCGTCGAGTTCTCGACTGACTCGTTGATCGCGCTGCCAATCTCGCGAACTATCTCTTTTGCGTCGTCATCGATTTCCATTTATTGGTATGCTACGACAGTCAATGCAAATTGCCAATTGTCAATGGTAGACTGAGCCTCATGTTTGGAACCATCGGGATCCTGACTGGCGGTGGTGATGCACCGGGACTAAACGCCGTTATCCGCGCTGTGGTGAAAACTGCCACCTGCGAGCACGGCATGCGTGTGATCGGTATCGAAGACGGCTTCGAAGGTCTACTCGGCGCCACTCGCACCCGCCTGCTGTCCGCGGGCGACGTACGCGGCTTGCTTCCGCGTGGTGGAACAATACTCGGAACTCGCAACCGTGGGCAGTTTGTCGAACGCGCGTGCGAGGGCAGTGATAGAGACGTCGAAAGCGTTTACCAGGAAGCGATCTCCAACATGAAGGTCGTGGGTATCGACGCGCTCGTCGTCCTTGGTGGCGAAGGCACGCTGACGATCGCGAACGAGTTTGACAAGCGCGGTGTTCCGGTGTGTGGTGTGCCGAAGACGATCGACAACGATCTCGCGTGCACGGAACTCACGTTCGGTTTTGTCACTGCGTTGGATATCGCAACCGAAGCGCTCGATCGTTTGCACACCACTGCCGAGTCGCACGATCGCGTGATGATCCTCGAGGTCATGGGCCGTCACGCCGGTTGGATTGCACTACACTCGGGTATCGCCGGTGGCGCGGATGTGATCCTGATTCCGGAGATTCCCTTCTCGCTGGACGTCGTCGCCAATAAGATTCATGCGCGCGATCTGAGTGGCTCGAATTTCAGCATCATCGTCGTCGCTGAAGGTGCTCTGGAGATCGGGCACGAGTTGGTTTATCAAGACAAGGGTGACGGACATCGTGCACCCCGTTTGGGTGGCATTGGCCAACACCTGCAACAGGATCTCGAAAAGGCCACGGGACGCGAAACGCGTTGTGTAGTGCTGGGCCACCTGCAACGCGGCGGCCGTCCGAATGCGTTTGACCGAATGCTGGCAACTAATTTCGGGTCGTCGGCTGTGCGTGCACTCGCGGGCGGGAAGAGTGGCGTGATGGTTGCTTTACAAGCCGGCGATGTGGTGACTGTGCCGCTCACCGAGGCCATCAAAGGTATCAAGACGGTGCCGCCCAACGGGCAGTTGGTCAGGACTGCGCGGGATACCGGTATTTCTTTTGGCGCTCCTGACGAGGCCAGTTATCATAAGCAACTGTAGTTAGTGGATAAGGGATGAAGCCGTGTCACAGGTAATCAAAGAAAAACTCCAGGGCGAACTAGACGAGCTGGAGGCTGAACTGCGCATTCATTTACCGAAAGAGATCAAGCGCGCGCTGGAATTCGGCGACCTGCGCGAGAACTCCGAGTACCGCGCCGCGCTCGATCGACAGAACGTCGTCAAGGCGCGGATCGTGGAGTTGCGCCAGCGCATCAGCGAGATCGCGTCGATCGATCCTAACAAAGTGCCGCGCGACAAAGCGTCGTATGGTTCGACGCTCGTGCTGTACGATGGAGAAAAGGATGAGGAAGTGACATACCGGCTGGTAACTCCGGAGGAGAGCGATCCGGCGCAGGGTTTAATCTCGACCACTTCACCCGTGGGCAGGAGTTTGATGGGTAAACAGGAAGGCGACGAGGTCGTAGTCCGAACTCCAGCGGGTGCGCGCAACTTCGAGATCAGGCAGTTGCGTACGCTACATGACGAACTTGAGGCCGGACAATAACTTTTTGACGCAGATCTGTGTTATCTGTGTAATCTGTGGCTAATACAGTAGGGTTTCTACCGACCCGACGAGGAGAAACGAACCTTACAAATGTTTGGCGCAAGCATCGGACGCGCAGCTCAGCGAATCATTGACGCGATAGTGCGCTGGCTCGCCATCGGCCATATCAATCCGAATATACTGACCGTCATCGGCGTGTCTTTGAACGTCGGTTGCGGTCTTCTTTTTGGACTGGGCTGGTTTTTCTACGCCGGCATCGCGCTGATTGTCGCCAATCTTTTTGACATGCTCGACGGGCAGGTGGCCCGGCTTTCCGGCCGTGTCACGCGGTTTGGCGGGTTTCTGGATTCCTCGCTGGACCGCCTGTCAGACATGGTGGTTTTTGTGGGCCTGATGGTCTTTTATGCCCGCCCGCAATATCACTCGACTCTTAACGTTTTTCTCGCGGGCGCCGGACTAATGGGCTCGGTTATGGTAAGCTACGCCAGCGCCCGGGCGGAGAGCCTGATTCCCAAGTGTGACGTGGGCTTTCTGCGACGCCCAGAACGCGTTGTACTCTTTATTATCGGGGCGCTTAGCACTCATCCAGGTTCGACGAATTACTTTGCCAATCGGATGCCGGCGGTGCTTTGGGTACTGGCAGTCGGCTCTTATTGGACCTTCGCGCACCGCATGTATCACACGTGGCGCGAACTGACGAAGGCCGA
>JBKPJP010000252.1:0-4822 GCA_046730735.1 Acidobacteriota bacterium
GTCGTCGAACGAGTGCTAGCACCGCCGGGGACGACGGATCGCGGTTTCATTTCAGTCCTGGTTGAGGCTTATTGCGAGGCGGAGAAACTGTTTGATGTCGCTCCGGGAGCGTTTCGCCCGCCGCCGAAAGTTTGGAGCAGCGTGATGCGGGTGAAATTTCGGCCACGGATTAACGCGGAAATTACGGATGAGAGCTTGTTATGGGAGACTGTTAGTGCCGGGTTTGCTCAAAAAAGAAAGACGATACTAAATAATCTGCGTCACGCGTCTGGTCGTTTGCAGGAGACGTTGAAGCGCAATGGAGGCGCGAGCATCGTGCTGTGCAAGGCGGGGATCGATCTAAAACGGCGAGCGGAAACTCTCACCGTCGAAGAATGGGCGAGAATTACGCAGACTCAACTATGACTTTAATTCCATTCTTCGGTCGCAATGACAACACCGGCAGCACTTCGACCTTATGCTCCGGATCGAGCACGAACCGAAAGCGCTGACCAATCGTCGCCAGCAGCAACACGACCTCCATCATCGCGAAGTAGTTTCCGATACACTGCCGTGGTCCACCGCCGAAAGGGAAGTAAGCGTATTTTGAGACCTGTTCGCCGTTAGACCATCGTTCGGGCCTGAAGGCGTCCGGCTCATCGAAGTAGCGCGGATCGCGATGCGTCACCCATTGAAATGCGAAGAGCTGCGTCCCTTTCGGCACGCGATAGCCTCCGATCTCCGTCTCTTCGATCGCCTCGCGGCCAACTGCATACGCCGGCGGGTAGAGTCGCATCGCCTCTTTCGCGATCATCTCTGTGTACTTCAATCGCGGCAGATCTGAGACATTCGGCGCTCTGCCACCCAACACTTCGCTCAGTTCAGCGTAAAACTTCTGCTCCGCTTCCGGGTGCGTCGCCAGCAGGTACCAACTCCACGACAGCGAGAGCGCCGTTGTCTCATGTCCCGCAAGAAACAGCGTCATCACTTCATCGCGTAACTGCGCGTCAGTCATCTGGCTGCCATCTTCGTCCTGTGCCTCCAGCAGCATCGACAACAGATCACCTTGGTCAGAACCACTCGCGCGACGCTCGGCGATGATGCGGAAGACGATACGGTCGATTTCACTGACGTCGCGAAAGTAACGGCGATGTCCGGGAGTCGGCAGGCGATTGTCGAGAATCCATTTCAGTGTAGCCTGCGACGCGAACGGCCTCGCCAGTTTCGAAAGTATTGCGCCAACGTGATCGGCGTCGTTGGACACGTCGGAATTGAAGAGTGTTTTGACGACGATCTCGAGCGTGAGGCGCGTCATGTCGCGCGCGAGATCACGGTGTTCGCCATTTTTCCAGCCGGCAATGGCGCGCTCCGCATATTGGACCATCACGTCGCCGTACGAGCTGATGCGTTGGCGATGAAACGCGGGTTGGGCCAGGCGTCTTTGTCGTCTCCAGAATTCGCCCTCGCTCGTCACGAGACCGTTGCCAACGAGGCGGTGGAAGAACGGCGACCGCAGCGACTGTGCTTTGCGATAGCTCTTCGCGTTTGTCGTCAGCAGCGACTCGATATCGTTTGGGTTGTAGACGAAGTATGCGTGAACGTAAAGGAACCTGGTATGAACAACGTCGCCATAGTCGCGACAACGTGTGACAAAACCGAGTGTGTCGCGATTGAACTCGCGCATCACCCCCATGATCAGAGAACCCTTTGGTCCGGGCGGAAGTGCGTTCATGAATCCTTCAGTAGGTCGGCATAAATGCCGGGCTCGCTATCGGGAATCACGATCGCGCCGACTGCTTTTTGGTAAAAATAAACTGGTCCCGCAGCACCGATGATTGCGTAAACATAACCCATCTCTCGCAGGGCCGAGAGTGAGGCCAACAACAAAGCCTTGCCGATGCCTTGAGACCGCGCTGCGGGAATCACACCGGTCGGACCGAAGAATCCTCTGCGCGTACACTCGTAACCCGCGAAGCCGACCAGCTCTCGTTCGATCGTCGCGACAAAAACTGAGACCGGCTGGCGCGCGAAACCGACGGAGATCTCATCAGCCCAGCTCCGCGAAAAATTTGTTTCCACGAAGCGACGCACCGGCGTTAGTTCGAACGGCTGCGCCCTGCGCACACGAAGGTCGTGTTCGAACGTTGGCAACTTCAATAAATTGACGAGCAAATCAGCCATTTATGGCGCTAGTTTACAACTAACGTGTAGGTGCTTGTCCCGGCAACCACGCCGGGCGGAAGGTTGAATTCGCCAGCCACCGGACCGGTTTTACTAGCGAGTTCAGGGATCTCGTCATGAAGGGAAAGTCGATCTTGCTGATATCGTCGCTGGGGCGGTGGTAATCGGTGTGCAAGCCGAAGCTCGAAACCGTGTGCGCAATCACACCGCGCAATGCGAGCGGATAATTGTCGGAACGGCGAAAGAAATTTTGCTCCGGATGCGGATCGGCGACGAGAGCTGCGCCCTGGCGCGCGAGTTCCGGACCCAGCGTCGATCGCTCAAAACCGGTTAACCACAACTTTCCGGCGGGCACCTTCTCATCAGGCCGGCCCAGCATTTCGAAAGTGAGATCGGCAACGATCTGAGGCAGCGGAACGGGTGAGTGGGCGATGAAGTATCGGGAGCCGTAGCCGCCTCGTTCTTCGCTTCCGAAGCAAACGAAGTAGATCGTGCGTCGCGGGCGTTTGCCTGCCGCGAGGACGCGCGCCAGTTCCAAAACCGCGACACAACCGGAAGCATCGTCGTCAGCGCCGTTGAAGATCTTGTCGCCGGTGAGTGATTCATTAACGCCGAGGTGGTCCAGGTGAGCGCTGAGCATGATCGCTTCGCCCGGCTGCGAACCTCTAAGCACACCGATAGCATTCCAGGTCGCCTTCGATCTTTCAGTTGCGGGAACCTGCTGGACATAATCTTTATTGCCCGCACTGTCAGCGTCACCGCCAGGCTCGAGTCCAAACTGGCGAAACTGTGACCCGATGTACTCAGCCGCGACTCTTTCGTAGTTAGTGCCACTGCCGCGGCCCTGCATCGCGTCACTTGCGAGAAAGCCGAGCTCGGCGCGAATGTTCTGTTCCTTTATCGGTGCATTGCGCTGCGCAGAAACAGGAACCGTAATTAAAACAAGGATCAGTGCGATGTGTGGAAGGCGATTGGTCATGGTCCAGATAGTACAGGATTTACAGGATAACCGTATTAAGCGGGAGTGATTGTTTCGCGCAAAGGCGCAAAGTGAGCAAAGCCCGCAAAGAATCTCAAACCTCTTTGCGGGCTTTTGTTTTAACTTTGCGCCTTTGCGTGAAACTATTCTTCGCGGCGCGCGACGCCGATCTTCCGTTGCACCAGGCGTTCGACTTCCAGCGGCACTCCATCAGCCTTTGCCTGGCGGATGAACTCGGTATCGATCTTGAAGATGCGTAGTTTTACGAGTTCCTCGACCTGTAGATTAGTCAAACCCTCGTTTCGCATCTCGGTAATGAACTCAGGCGTCACTTTGAAGATCTGCATCTTCACGAGACTCTCAAACGGTTCCTTATCGAAACCCATCTGACTCACTTGCCTCACAAACTCGGCGTTGATCTTGAAGATGCGGGCTTTGACGAGATCTTCCATGCCGAGGTTATTGAAGCCACTCGCTTTCATCTCGCGCATGAAGTTGGAATCGATCTTGAAGATCGCGGCCTTGAACAGATCGTCGACACGGAGTTTCCCGAAGCCCGCGGAGTTGAGATCGTCTGCAAGAGCAGTGGTGACGTTGAGCATGGTCGCCGCAAACAGCCGGTTCTCAGGCTCCCGTTCGTCATTGTCAGAAGTTTGTTCGAAGTCGAACCCGCGACTCTTCATTGCCGAAACAAATCCGGCGTTTCCGGTGAAGCGAAATGTGCCCGAGCCTTTGCCGTTCTGGAAAGTTCCTTCCATATCGACCCGGCCCGCTTCACGCACGATACTGAAGTTCACCGGCCCGCCGGCTAACGCTTGTTCTCGAGTCAAACCCTGGAGATCCGAAAACTGGAAGGACTGCCCCATCTGATGCCGGCCTGACTTATCGCTGCGACGCTCCAGATTCAACTGGATCTTCGAATCGTCTTTAGTAGAGACCGTCGCATTCCACTCGCCCGTCATGGTGCTCTGAGCGAGCGCGTTCGCCCCGGCAATCCAGATTAGCAGCGCGACACTCGTGATTAGCGCCATACCTATAAAGAAACGGTACCGGACATTCTTTGGCATTTCAGACCTCCGCGGGATTTGAGAATTCAGACTTTCAAAGTGATAACACCCGCCGGACGGTATTTGTGACGGAAATTTGAATGCGCTCAATCTTCGTCATGTTCACGGTGATCTATCCCGAGCGACACTTCCTGGTCCGACGCGCGATCCGGTTTATGTTCGCCATGAGCACCGGCGACCGGATTTGACGGCGGAATCGGATCGTAACCGTCACGAGCTCGCTGCTGTTTCTGTGCATCTGATCTGATGCCGGTTTTCTGTGATTGTTGTTCCATTGTCATTCTCCTTTTTCATACTTTTCGCGCAAATCGCAGACCGTAAAAGATTTCGGGTATACACCTTGCCTATCTCACTGATGACTTTAATCGTTGCGTATTAAGCTCGGTCATAGGAGTGGTATCAATGCCGGAAAAAGAGACACTGAAAAGAGCCCGACGCGACAAGAGAGAAGGCAAGGCGCCCAGCACACAGGCGGGCGAATTCGTGCGCGAAGAGATTGAACACATTCGCGAAGGCAAACACGGCGCGCGCTCGACGAAGCAGGCGATTGCGATCGGACTTTCAAAAGCGCGACGTGCTGGTGTTGATTTGCCGCCATCTAAAAATGCTTCAGAGG
>JBKPJP010000253.1:0-7446 GCA_046730735.1 Acidobacteriota bacterium
GTGCAAGACACTTGTAAACACGTCGCCGAGACTCGTAGAACGCACACATATCTTCAAAGCGTCCATAAAACGAAACGCTCCGTCACGCGTATTGTCACTCAGCTCAATCGAAACGAGCGCGCCCAGTCCCGGATAGTGCACGCGACTGATGCTCTTGTGCTCCTTCAATTAACTCGCGAGCTTACTCGCATTCTCACACTGTCGCTCCATCCTGTGCGCGAGCGTCTTTAGTCCACGCAGAATCTCGTGCGCGTCCCAAACACCGAGCACGCCGCCAACCAGCTTCAGCACGCTGAACAGCGCCGCGCTGTCCATCTCGTCGCGCGAAACAACCAGCCCACCCGTTGCGATTGCATGACCACTCAAATACTTCGTCGCACTATGGACCACCAGGTCAGCACCGAGTTTCAAAGGCTGGCAAAGATACGGCGACGCAAATGTGTTATCGACGATCAGACGCGCGCCGTTCTCATGCGCAATCTGAACGCACGCTTCGATGTCGCAGACTTTCAGCAGTGGATTCGAGATCGTTTCGGCGATCAGCACCTGCGGTCGCAGCTCACGCGCCTTCGCGCGCACCGTCTCGAGATCGCTGAAATCGACGTGAACAGTCTTAACACCAAAATTGACGAGAAACGTGTTCAGCAGACTTGTGGTCGCGCCGTAAACATCCTGCGACGCAAGCACTGTCGACCCTGATTTCAAGTCGCAGGCAAGCAGCGCTGCATGAACGGCCGCCATGCCACTCGCGTAGGCGCACGCAGTGGCGCCTTCTTCAACCACCCGCACAGCTTCTTCGAGTGCGGCTGTCGTGGGATTGCCGTGGCGTGTGTAGATGAAACCGTGCTTCTCACCAGTGAAGACCTGATCGATCTCCGCCATCGAGTCGTAGGTGAAGGTCGCACTGGCGTAGACTGGAGTTACAACCGGTTGGGTGTCGGGTAGCCCCTGCCGCTCACCGGCGTGTACGAGTTTTGTTTTGATGTCTTGTGTCATCGAAAAATCCTTTCACGCAAAGGCGCAAAGGGAGCAAAGCATGCTTCGATCCTTGGCGGCCTTTGCTTCCTTTGCGCCTTCGCGTGAAACAGTTTTCACTTCTCTTCACCGAGATAGCGCTCGCCGCCGTCGCAGAGCACCGTCACCACCACTGCCGGCTCGCGCAGCGACGCGGCCAGCTTCCAGGCAGCAAAAACATTCGCTCCGGAACTCGGGCCCACCAATAATCCTTCTTCTCGAGCTAATTTACTGGTCATTAATAACGCATCTTCGGTAGTAACTTCCAGCGTATCGGTGACCAGTGCTTCATCGTAAATCCCCGGGATCGTGGCGCTGGCCATATGCTTAAGCCCCTCGAGTCCGTGCAATGGCGACTCAGGCTGGACGGCAATGGCTTTCAACTTAGGATTCAATTCTCGCAAACGTCTCACCACGCCGACAAACGTTCCCGACGTTCCGAGACCCGTAACGAAATGCGTGATACGGCCGTCCGTCTGCTCCCAGATCTCGGGTGCGGTTGTTTCATAGTGGGCCAGCCAGTTGGCGTCGTTGTTATATTGATCGGGATAGAAATATTTGTCCCGGTCCCCGGCGAAGATCTCACGCGCGACGAGTTGCGCGCCGTCAGTCAAAAGCATCGGATCGGTCTCGACGATCTCGACTCCATAACTACTAAGGATTCGTTTTCGCGGCAGGCTTGCATTCTTCGGCAAACACACTTTGACGCGGTAGCCGCGTGAAGCGCCGATCATGGCGTACGCGATGCCGGTGTTGCCGCTGGTCGCATCGATGATCGTCATTCCGGGTTTGAGTTTGCCACTGCGTTCGCCTTCCAGAATCATCGACAACGCGGCGCGATCCTTCACCGATCCACCCGGATTGAGATGTTCCGCCTTGGCAAAGATCTGAACGTCGTGACTCAACTCAGTATCGAGAAATCGCAATCGCAAGAGTGGCGTGTGTCCGATGTTTGCTTCAACTGTGCCGGGCTCAACGACGAGGTTGTAAGTGTCTAAAACGTCCGAATGCATAATCGCACCAAAAAGAAAACCGGTCGCGACTTCTACGAGAAGTGCGACCGGGTTTGCCTCAAAATCTGCTGGTCAGTGATAGCTCAAGCGCTACTCCGGCCTGCAAAGGGCCTCTCGGTCGCGGTGCAATAACAGCACCACTGACAACAGAGACAACATGCGCAGACCTTCATCATCATGACCGAAAAAACTATAGGCCTCGGCTAATGCAGTGTCAAGCTGGCTTATCCGCAGTCTCCGCGTTAAGCTTTGGCGCATGGACGCATGGCCGGCATTACCACTCGAACAATGGGAAGACACACGCGCGACGCTCCACATGTGGACGCAGATCGTCGGGAAGGTTCGCCTCGAGCAAACGCCGCTCGTGAATCACTACTGGAACGTGCCGCTCTACGTTTCAGCACGTGGTCTAACAACGACCGCGATGCCGTACGAAGACAGATTCTTCGAGATGGAGTTTGACTTCGTCGATCACTTTCTCGTGATTAAGTGTAGCGATGGCGCGAGCGAGAATATTGCGTTGGAGCCAAAGTCAGTGGCGACGTTTTACAAGCAAACGATGGCGGCGCTGCACGGCCTCGGCATGGAAATCACGATCTGGAAGACGCCGGTTGAGATTCCCGATCCGATTCCTTTCGACGAGGACGAGCAACATGCGTCCTACGATCGGAACTATGTGGAGCGGTGCTGGCAGGTTCTTCGGTCGTCGGAGCGTGTGTTGCAGGAGTTTCGTTCTCGTTTTATTGGTAAGTGCAGCCCGGTACATTTTTTCTGGGGCAGCTTCGACCTGGCGGTGACGAGGTTCTCGGGAAGACCGGCGCCGCCCCGGCCCGATGCGGATGTGATCACGCGCGAAGCGTACTCACACGAAGTGATCAGTCACGGCTGGTGGCCCGGCCACGGCCCCCTGGGCAAACCCGCATTCTACTCGTACACCGCTCCCGCACCCGACGGGCTCAGCGAGGCGAAGATTCGACCCGACCAGGCTTTCTACAGCAAAGATCTTTCTGAATTTTTATTGTTGTATGACGACGTGCGGAACGCACCCGATCCTGACGCGGCCTTAATGGATTTCTGTCAGAGCACTTACGAAGCCGGGGCTGATCTGGCCCACTGGGATCGCCCTGCGCTGGAACGAACCTAATCCGCGTTTTTATCCGCGTAATCCGTGTTCTATGTTTTCAACGGCTTCCACAGCGCAGCGATTTTCTTTCCACTTGCTGTCTGTAACAGGCTCATCACGCCCATATACCCGAACCCAAAGAAGAACAGCAACAGAAACGGAATCGTGCCCCACATGTGCAGACGCGCGGAATAAATAATCGCCAGCAGGAAGTAGATCGCGAAGCTCAACTCCAGCAACGGCAGTAGTCCGCGTTTCCGTTTGTACTTCTTCCGCTTCCACGTCGCGTCAGTAGTATCTTCTTCCACACGATATTTCGGCGTGCGCACAAATTCCGACTTCACACCCAGCAACGCTTCCAACACCGCGCGCGCGTTCGAGAATGCGAGCCCGATACCGAGACCCATCACGAGCGGCAAGTGCAACAGGCGCGGCGCGCGCTTCTCATCGAGATACCAGACCGCCGAACCATAAAACAGCACCACCGAGATCGACGAGAAGAACAGCAGCGGCAGGTCCAGGACCATCAGGTGATAAAACGGTTGGTTATAACGAACCAGCAACAGCGGGAACTGTAAAAAGCTCGCCACGATCATGAGCGGATAACTGATGTTTCCCGTCAAGCGGAAGAACATTTCCAGTTTAACGCGCAGAGGCAACGGCGCCAGCCAGATGCGTGGATAAAGCTTCAGACCAACCTGCATCACGCCCTTGGCCCAACGTCGCTGCTGCGCCTTGAACGCGTTAATCTCGACGGGAATCTCCGCGGGCGCTTCTTCGTCGAGCAGGTAGACAAACTTCCAACCCATCAACTGCGCCCGGAAACTCAAATCCGTGTCTTCGGTTAACGTGTCGTGCTGCCAGCCACCGCTCATCTCGATGGCGTCGCGGCGCCAGATGCCGGCCGTGCCGTTGAAGTTGAAAAATCCCCCCGTGCGATTGCGTGTTGTTTGTTCGACGACGAAGTGACCGTCGAGCATGATCGTCTGCAAGCGCGTCAGCAGGTTGTACTGGCCGTTGATGTGCGACCAGCGCATCTGCGCGCAACCGACCATCGGATCGGTGAAATAATCGACCAGCTTACGCAGACAGTCAGGCTTGGGAACGAAGTCGGCGTCGAAGATGGCGAACAGTTCGCCTTTGGCCGACTTGTTGCCGTTCTCGAGCGCCCCGGCTTTGAATCCGGTGCGATCCGCGCGATGAATGTAGTGAATATCAAATCCTTGCGCCGCATACTTCGCGACGGCTGCTTCCGCGACTCGTGTGGTTTCGTCAGTCGAGTCGTCAAGCACCTGAATCTCGAGCTTCTCGCGCGGGTAGTCGAAGGCAGTGACTGCTTTCAGCAAACGATCGACAACGTAGAGTTCGTTGAAGAGCGGAAGCTGGACCGTGATCACCGGCAAATCAGCTTCTGCGTATCTGCCACTGGGCTCAGGCACGAAGTTGCGGTAACGCCAGAAGTCGATGACCTGTTTGATACGGTAAGCGCCGTAGACCGCGAGCGTTGCGAGGATGCCGAAGTAAACGATCAGTATGACCCAGTCGAAGGTGTCGAGCTTGTAGAGCGGGCTGATGTTGCCCCAGGTTTTGTTGACCAGATCGTGAAAGTAACGCTCAAAAAGGGCTTGTGGCGACGGGCCGCTCGGCGAAGGCCATGGTGTCGGTGCTGGTGACTGCAAAATCATCGGGTTAAGACTAACATTTCCACTCGATCTTTTACTAAATGCGGCGTTCGGGAGCGCTGTAGTCGCTGGGAGCGGAGGCGATGCTTTCCGGCGAGGGAAGTGTGAAGGTAGTTGGTCTTGGGGATTCTGAGACTCGCCAGGACCGCAGGCTCAGGTCGATAATTCCCGGCATCACGTAGAACACCGCCACACTTCCGAGCAACGCGCCCGTGAGCAGCCGCGAGGTGTGCGTGTTTTCCCAGATGCCGAAGAAAGTCAGGCTGAAATCGACGGCCAGTGGTATTGCCGCGAGTATCAAGTAGATGCGCGGCGGGTTGATGTTATTTCTTAAAGACCGAATCACCGGATACGCAAGCAACGTGAGTGCAAAACCCACGTACAACCCGGTGCAACGCGAGCAAACGGCGAGCTTGTGTCCCTCGATAAAGTAAGACCGATCCGGCCGTTGATGACAAAGGATCCCGAAGGCGTGATAGATCACCTCGGCCCACGCCGGATGTCCACCCGCCGCCGCCACGGGCGCCACGAAAATCAGCGCCACGAGGAACGACACGGTCGCCGCACTAATCAACCAAAAACCGAGCGGCCGTCGGGTTGGAACTACTTGCGGAACATAACTCATGGATAAAAGCGAAACGCAGAATAGAACAAGTCGGGAAGAGGGGCTTGCCCCCGCTTCTAGAAGAATGCGTAACAGCGGGGGCAAGCCCCTCTTCCTGACTTGTTCTAGCTGAGTTGTCTTGTTCTATTCAATAGTTTCAATTTACCTTGCTAAAACCGAATCACCGTATCTGGTCCACCTTCGATGTGCAACGTATCAACGAAACGAATGTGTCGCGACTCAGTCGTCATCACCACCGAGTGCGTTCGTTTCCCTGCACCAAAAAAGCGCACGCCTTTCAGCAGCGCCCCATCCGTCACACCAGTCGCCGCAAAGATGATTCTCTTTCCCGGCGCCAGGTCGTCAGTGTCGTAAACCTTGTTAGGATCCTTGATGCCCATCGTCGCGAGTCGATCGAGCACCTCATCCCTTGAAGGCACTTTATCTTTATCGACTCCAAGCCTGTCGGGATCAAACACCAGCCGCGCCTGTATCTCACCATTCAAACACTTCATCGCCGCTGCAGTGATAACACCTTCCGGCGCGCCTCCGATTCCCATGAGTGCGTGAATGTTCGTGCCCGCCACTGCCGCTGAAATCCCTGCCGAAAGATCGCCATCGGAGATGAGGCGAATACGCGCCCCTGTTGCCCGCACGTCCGAAATCAGTTTCTTATGACGCGAACGATCGAGCACGATCACCGTCAAGTCTTCGATGTCGCGGCCCAAGCGTCGCGCGATGTTCTTCAAGTTGTCTTTTACGGGCGCATCGATGTCGACGACACCGCGCGACGATGGACCAACCACGATCTTGTCCATGTAGATGTCAGGCGCATTCAACAGTCCGCCTCGCTCAGCCGCAGCGAGCACTGCAATCGCGTTGTTGGCTCCGAGTGCACAAAGATTGGTTCCTTCAAGCGGGTCAACGGCAATATCAACTTCCGGGCACGACTCGGCAATCTCTTCACCAACGCCGAAACCGCCGCCAACTTCCTCACCAATGTAAAGCATCGGCGCTTCGTCGCGTTCACCTTCGCCAATCACCACGCGCCCGCGCATCGGCACCGTATCCATTACTTCCCGCATCGCCTCGACGGCGACATGATCGGAAAACTTTCGATCGCCTTGCCCCATGGTTCGTGCGGCGGCGATGGCCGCGGCTTCAGTTACGCGCAAGAAATCCAAAGACAGCTCGCGCTCTGTCCTCAGGTCATCACCCATTGTTTCAGATCTCCTGGTTCAGGGAAGTAATCAGGCTTTAGAGCGATACTTACCGGATGAAAATGCTCACTCATACTAACAGAGCAACTTACGAAATTGTAGTTTGCGGTAGACAAACGTAAATTCTGCGAGTAATCTGCACCGGCCCCGTAAATCTCACATTCTTTAGAAAATAGGCTTCTTCGTTTCAGCGTCCTCATCACTATGGACCGAAGAATTGAACTCGTCATCGCAAAGATAAAAAGCGAACCAGCCGTGGCGTGGAACACTCCAACTCTGGCTGTCCTCGTGAATCTGTCTCCGTCTCGCTTCCGGCATCTATTCAAGCAGGAAACAGGCAAGGGTCCCGCTCAATATCTGAAGGAGTACCGGCTGCGCAAGGCGGAGAAGATGTTGCGCACGACGTTTCTCACGGTGAAACAGGTCTTGAAACACGTGGGACTTGGTTCCAACGCGCACTTCGTTTATGACTTCCGAAAGCAGTATGGCATGACTCCGACTGCCTATCGCCGCACGGTGGCCCGCAAGTCAAAGCGTCGCAAACGACGAAAGAAAAGATCTTCGACCGCTTTAGGCAAAAAATAGCCGTTTTCGACAAGAAACAGTCATTGACTGCTACCGCCGATCAGACTAGATTGCGCTTCACCCACCATCGACTAACTCACAAAATTAGGAGTGTGAAAAGAATGTTCTTCCGATCCTCACGTGTATTTTGTCTGGTCCTGTTACTAACCGGCTCGGCATTTAGCCAAACGCCTGAGACTGTTGTTGCTTCGGTCAACGACGTCCG
>JBKPJP010000254.1:0-7955 GCA_046730735.1 Acidobacteriota bacterium
TTTGAAACCTCTTCGGCTTTCGCGCATTGGACAGCGTGTGGGGAGAGGCCACGCTATTTTTCTTACACCGCTACATACGTCGGGGAACGGCGGTATGTTTTCATCTTGTGTCTCGTGATACGCCTCACGCGCGCGTAAGCGTGAGCTACGTCCTCGAAACATCGCTTCTCAATGATCGTTTCAACAAGAAGACCGGGTGGGTACAGTTAGTGGAAGCGAACTCCGAACGCGCGCTTCCTTGCGGGCAAGTATACCACAGAGATTCGGTACTCAAGTCAATGCTTTATTTGCAATCTCAGGTCCCACCGAGAACGACTCGCGGATGCAAGCTCTTCGAGTCGGCGTCGTACTGGCCGACCGCAATCAGTTGCTCCCGCGCGTCGCACATTTTTACGTTTTCTCCATCGGCCCAATCGTATCCGGTTACCGTCACCTCTCTTCCGTTGTTGGCCCGCCTTACATCCTCATCGCTTAGATGCACGAAAGGCAGGCGCGAGAGTGCCGCGGTCGGCGGCAGCATCACGGTCCCGAGCGACTCTTCGCCAACGTGAAGTTTTAACTGCTCGAGCGTAATCGCCTTGGTTAACTGTAAGTCGCCAACTCGGGTTCGCCTCAGCTCAGCTAAATGCGCGCCAACGTACAGACGTTTGCCAAAATCTTCGGCAAGCGTTCGGACGTAAGTGCCTGAGGTACACGACACGCGCGCGTGGATGTCGAAGGTGCCGTCGAGATTGTCCTTGATCAGTTGGCCATCGGGTTTGATTGCTTCGAACTCGTGAATACAAACGTGTACCGGCTTACGTTCAACGGTTTCGCCGCGCCGCGCCAGTTCATAAAGCTTTTTCCCCTGAACTTTTTTCGCTGAGTACATCGGCGGCACCTGGTCTATCTCGCCGCGGAAAGTCTCGAGCGCCGCTTCGATCTCTTCCTCTGTCCATTCGCGCGGCTGCGATGGTGGACCAGGGATCGGAGTACCGGTGCGATCGCCGGTGTCGGTTGAGTATCCGAGACGAATAATTGCTTCGTACTCTTTATCAACATCATTCAAAAACTGTGCGAGGCGCGTAGCCTTGCCGGCCAGGATCACGAGCACGCCGGTCGCAAATGGATCGAGTGTGCCGGTGTGACCGATGCGACGTTCGTGCAGGATGTGACGCACGCGCGCGACTACGTCATGGGAGGTCACGCCCGGAGGTTTATCGATGATTAGCACACCATCCATTGCAATCATTTTAGATCAGCCACAAAATCTGTGTTATCCGTGACTGATTTGCGACGTAAAACTTTCGAGCGCGCCGTAAAACTGCTGGCCGCAAAGCCACGCTCCGTCGCCGAACTGCGCGAACGTTTGCTCCGCGGCAAGAGCACCAACGAAGAGGTGGTCGAAACAGTCATCTCGCGGCTGCGCGAGTACGGCTATTTAAATGACGAACACTTCGCGTTTTGTTACGCGTCGTACAAAGTGAAGCAGAAGCCTGTCGGCCGCCGGCGCCTCGAACGAGATCTCAAGTTGAAAAAGGTTGAAAACAGTGTCGCGAACGAGGCGCTGGAGATGGTTTACGGCGAGACTTCGGAGGAGCAGTTGATCGACGAGGCGATCGCGAAACGCCTGCGAATACGCGGAAAGCCGAAGAACCGTGCTGAAGCGAAGAGCCTGTTCGATCACCTGCTGCGGCGAGGGTTTGCGTTCGAGCTCGTAAGTGACAAGGTTCGATCACTGGTATCCACAGATTACACGGAAGACTAACTGGGTCTGTGTAATCTGTGGATAAGACAAGGCATGCTAAACTCAAATCAATGATGACTGGTGACGAAATTAGAGAAGCATTTTTGAAGTATTTTGAGGAGCACGGGCACACGCGTGTGCGTTCGTCTCCGCTCCTGCCCGCCAACGATCCGACGTTACTGTTCACGAATGCGGGGATGAATCAGTTTAAAGACGTCTTTTTGGGGGCGGAGAAACGCGAGTACGTGCGCGCCGCGTCTTCGCAGAAGTGTATACGCGCCGGCGGCAAGCACAATGACCTCGACGAGGTTGGAAAAACTGCCCGGCATCACACATTCTTCGAGATGCTCGGCAATTTTTCGTTTGGCAATTACTTCAAGGAAGACGCGATCAAGTTTGCCTGGGAGTTTTTAGTTGACGTTCTGAGCCTCGACCCGGCGCGCTTGTGGTTTACGGTTTACGAGGGCGACGCGGAAGTACCGCCTGACGAAGATGCCGAGCGTTTTTGGGAACAGGTGGGCGCGCCGCGCGAGCGAATCCTGCGCTTTGGCCGCAAGGACAACTTCTGGCAGATGGGCGACACTGGTCCATGTGGTCCGTGTAGTGAGATTCATTACTACATGGGCGAGAGTCCGAACGATCCGGAGAACTCGGCTGCGAATGTGAATGGACCAGGCGACACGATCATGGAAATCTGGAACCTGGTCTTCATGCAGTTTGAGCGCAGTGAAATTGAACCGGGCAAGTACAAGCTCGAATCGCTGCCGGCGCCTTCGGTCGATACCGGCGCCGGTCTCGAACGGCTCGCGGTTGTTTTGCAGGGCGTAAAGTCAAACTATGATACCGATCTGATTCGTCCCATCGTCAACTTCACCGCGAAGCTCGCGGATCGAAATTACGAGCCAGAAACGCAAGAAGGTTTTGCGATGCGCGTGATTGCCGACCACGCACGCGCGACCGCGTTTGCGATCGCTGACGGCATCCTGCCCGGCAACGAAGGGCGCAACTATGTGCTGCGAAAGATTATGCGCCGCGCGATCTACCAGGGTCGTCACACACTCGCACTCGAGGGAGTGTTCTTCAATCAGGTGGCAAACTTCGTCGTCGATCAAATGAAGGAGACTTATCCGGAACTTGAAGTGCAACGCGAGTTCATCGAGAAGATGGTGAGTCTCGAGGAGGAACGTTTCGGATCGACGTTGACCGTCGGTCTAAACAAGCTGGACGAAGTGTTTGCCGCGACGAAAGGCGCGATGCCGGAGTTCAAGACACTCGCGAGGTTGTACGACACCTTCGGCACACCACGCGACTTGATCCGCGTCGGTTTGGAAGAGCGCGGATTTGCGATCGATGAAGACGAATTCAACCGCTCGTTCGATGCCGCGCTTCAGGAGCTTCAACAAACCGTAGCGACTGAAAAAGGTGAAGCCAAAGCGAAGACAAACCCGGTTTACACCGAGATCGCCGGACGTCTGCCGAGGCCGATATTTAAGGGCTATGAGACAACGACGGTCACTGACGCGAAGGTTGTCGCTGTTATCAAAGGCAACGAAGTTGAGTCGTTGAATGAGGGCGACGAAGGCGAGCTCGTTCTCGATCACACGCCGTTCTACGCTGAGAGCGGTGGACAAGTTGGAGACGTGGGTTTGCTGGTTGGCCCAACGAGCGAGCTCGCCACCGTGCTGGACACTTATGCGCCAGTGCAAGGCTTGATTGTTCATAAGGTCAGAGTCGATAAGGGCAGTTTCAAAGTCGGCGACGTTGTTTCAGCGGAAGTTGACGTTGAGAAGCGCGATGCGACGCGACGCAATCACACCGCGACGCACCTGATGCACGCCGCGTTGCGCGAAGTTTTGGGAACACACGTGAAGCAAGCGGGCTCTGTGGTGGCGCCGAATTATCTGCGTTTCGACTTCTCGCATTACCAGCCGCTCGCAGCCGCCGAGAAAGAAGAGATCGAACGGCTGGTGAACTATTACATCCTGCGCAACGAGCCCGTGCAGACGGACGAGATGCAGATCGAAGAAGCGATGCGTTCGGGAGCGATGGCGCTGTTTGGCGAGAAGTACGGCGACAAGGTGCGCGTGCTTTCGATCAAAGGCCTGGAAGGTGTGTTTTCGAAAGAGCTCTGCGGCGGCACACACGTGCGCGCCACCGGCGACATCGGGCTGTTCAAGATCACCAGTGATGAGTCGATCGCGTCGGGTGTGCGGCGCATCCGCGCGATCACGGGGATGGATGCGTACGAACGTTTTCGCGAAGCTGAGTTGCTGGTTGACGGACTCAGCAACGGGTTGCGAACTTCGCGCAATGATCTGCCGGCGACAGTTACGCGTCTGCAGGACGAGTTGAAGAAAGCTCGACGCGAAGCGGAAGAGTTGCGCTTGAAACTCGCGACTGGCGCCGGTGGCGGATCTGCTAATGGCGACGAGTCGCGCGAAGTCGCGGGGGTGAAAGTTCTGGCGCGTGAAGCGAGCGGACTCGATGCCGCGGCCATGCGTCAACTCTCTGACACGCTGCTCGCGCGGATTAAATCAGGCGTTGTCGTGCTTGGCCGAAGCAGCGACGGCAAAGTCTCGCTTATCGTTCGCACCTCCGCGGATCTGACCAGCAAGGTTCCGGCCGGGCAAGTTATCAAAGAACTCGCGCCGATCATCGGCGGTCGTGGCGGCGGCAAAGCCGACATGGCCGAGGGCGGCGGCACTCAGCCCGAAAACCTCCCTGCGGCGCTCCAAAAAAGCTATGAGGTCGTGGAGCGTCTGCTCAGTTAACCGCGGATGACACGGATTCACACGGATAGATCCGTGATCATCCGCGTTCATCCGCGGCGCTAAAAATCACATCGCCCGCTGTTTCTCAGTCAATGCGATGTTCATCTTTTCCAGGGTTATCTTGTTGAGCGTCCCCGTTACCTTCAGCCCTTCCGCCTGTTGATACTTGCGCAATCCCTCACGCGTCGCATCGTCGAGCTTGCCGATCTGTTCCCCGGCGTAAAAGCCCCGCTCCTTGAGAATCGCCTGGGCATGGTTGATCTGGTCCTTCGTGGCGCGAAAGATCGGGCCACGTTTGGCGCCTTGCTTCGCGCCGGTTTTGTTTCCGGTTGATGAGGTTGAGGTCTGGGCTAATGCTGCTGAGCTGCACACACAGAGTAAGAGCAGAGTAAGTGTAAGGAGTTTCTTCATTTGTTGTTCATCCTTTGTGAGGCGCGCAGAAGCGCGCGGGTTAATGGTTGAAAGTGAGGTACTTTCGTAAAACGCGTTTATCTTACAACGCCTGTCAAGAGCTCACCGCTCATGTTCAACGAAGTTGGCTAATGTTGGGCATTATGGTAGGATGCAGGCGTGGGAAGGATAGGCTTTATTCTCGCCGTATTATCGCTGTGCGCCGTTCCTGCGGCGGCACAGGGCTACCAAATCGATAACTTCGACCTCCCAAACGCGGTCAGGATTCAGACCCCGAAAGTCGAGCCCGCAAAGACTCCCAAGCGCCTCATACAGTTGAGCAGCAAGCTGATCAATCCTTCACTCGGCGGTTTCACGACCGGTAACGCAGACATCGATACTTTCATCGTCGAATCGGGCAAGCGCAACTCGGTCGATCCGCTACTTCTCTACTCAATCATGCACCAGGAGTCGAGCTTCAAAACCCGCGCCATGTCTTACAAGGGCGCGCGCGGCCTGATGCAGCTTATGCCGCCAACGGCGAGCCGCTTCGGTGTGACGAACATCTGGGATCCGAAGCAGAACATCGAGGGCGGCGCACGCTACATGCGGTTCCTGCTCGATCTGTTTTCCGGAGATGTTCGTCTCGCACTCGCAGGCTACAACGCCGGTGAGGGCGCCGTGATGAAGTATGGGAAGCAGGTGCCGCCATATGCCGAAACGCGAGAATACGTTCGTCGCATCGGAAATCGCTACAGCATGATTCGCGATCCGAACGCTGTGGCAAGCGCGGCCACCGCACCGCTGGAACAAAAAGATCCGACACCCCTCAGCATGTACGAACGCAGCGTGTTCATGACCCGCCTTCCCGACGGTCGTCTACAACTCGTCAGCCAGTAAAGAAGTTTCACGCAAAGGCACAAAGGAAGACGCAAAGGCGCAAAGAAGCGTTTTTGCGTGAAACTTCTTTGTATTCCGCACTCGTTTATGTAGCATGATTGGCACGAGTGAGGATGTAAGCGCGATGACCTGTTCCAGTTGCGGATCATACGTAACCCCAAGTGTCCGTTTCTGTTCGAATTGCGGGGCTGCGGTCAACGACCCCGAAGCGACGAGGATCGCCCGGATGCAATCGCGCGCGCTCGATTACAACGGCTCTACGGATCTCGAGCAAACAGTCTTCACAGTTCGCCCGACGATGATCTTCATCAAAGCGGGCTACGCTCTCGCAGTCCTTTCCGGCTTGGCGCTCGTTTTCTTTCTCGCCTGGGTCGGAGCGCCGGCGTGGATCTCAATCCTCCTCGCGCTCGCGATTTTGTTAATCCCCGCCTACTACCACCTGCGGCGAAACATGGTCAAATACACGGTTACCGATTCCAAGCTCCAGATCGACACCGGACTAATCGCGCGCACCACCAAAAACATTCCGCTCAGCAAAGTTCAGGACGTGACTGTCTCCGCCAGCATTCCGCAGCGCCTGATGGGTTTTGGCGACATCATCATCGACAACGCCAGCGAGATCGGCGGTTCGATCGTCATGCACAACATCAGCAGCCCACGTCATTATGCCGACCTTCTTTTGCGGGAATTGAGACGCTGGCATTAAACTTAAGAGCGTGCTGCCCATCCGCTTCCGGGAACATCAAAGGGTTAGCGGTTTCTAAGTAAACCTGTTGACCGCATGAGGAGTCGTTTGCATTTATCGAAGGTAATCGTTTTATTAGCGCTTTTCCTCGCATTCGTGAGTTCCGCATTCGCGGATACTGCGTCTGAACACACCCGCCTGTTGCCGGCAACTGTCGGCAAGTTCAAAAAGAACAGCGTAATCGCTTCAAAGCCGGACTCAGAAGTAGCGGAGTACGTCGGAAGCAAGGGAGATAAGGTAACAGTGGAGATCTCCCGTTTACGCCAGGATGCGCAGGCATATGAGACGTTGAGCAAAGCCAGACTGACCAAACCCGATGCCGAGATAGTTAACAACATCGGCACTGCCGGGTTCGCTACGGATGATCAGGTCGCGTTCTTCAAGGGTCAGCACTTTGTGTGGATCAAAAAGGACAAGGAAAATCCGGCGAACCTGAACGAATTGGCGCAAAGCCTCAGTGAAACGCTCGACAAAGGCGAAGGCGATATTCCCGCCCTCGTCAAGCACCTGCCGGAACCGGAAGCGACGCAGAAGAACGCTGTATTCGTGAATAGCTTCACCGAGCTACGTCAATATCCTTTTGACCATCCCGTGCTGAATGCGGTCCAGGCCGCAGGCAATGCGGATGCAGTTTTCGGGACGTATGGTCAGAGCAAAATCCTGATCGTCGAGTTCAACACTCCTCAACTCGCTACGGAAAACGATCAGCGCATAATTGCGCGCATCCAAGAACTTTGGAAGCTCGGTCAGCCCGCGCCGACTGCATATCGCCGTGTAGGGAATTATTCAGTTTTCGTTTTTGACGCACCCGACGAAGCTACCGCCAAACAGCTAATCGATCAGGTGAAATACGAACAGGTGGTCCAGTGGCTGGGTGAGAATCCCAACATCTACAAGGAAGCCCAGAAACAATACATCAACACCACACTCGGTGTTTTGGTCGCCGTCCTGAAAGCTTCCGGTTACGCGCTGATTACGTGTTTGGGCCTGGGCGGACTGTTCGGTGGGCTACTATTTTCATACCGGCGAGCACAGCAAAAACAAGAAACAGCGTATTCCGATGCCGGCGGTATGCTCCGACTCAATCTCGACGAACTCACACCTGAAACCGATCCGGCTCGCTTACTGCGCGAAAGAAATTAGCCGCAGATTTCAAAGAAACCTGCGGCCATATTATACCGGGCCAAAAAAATTGCGGGCTGCTGATTTTTCCTGGGAGGCTCCCCCAAGCCCCGTCAGGGCGTCAATCAGCAGCTCCGCTATTATTGCTCTTCAACTGCGTCACAAGCGCCACTCCGTTCCCCCAAAAGAGTCAAACGCTTGCTTTAATAACTGTGAGAGGATGCCTCCCCCAAAGCCTCCACTCACCGCAGTTTTTAGAGCCTGACCCGATTTACCCTTATCTACCCTTCTTGTTCTGTTC
>JBKPJP010000255.1:0-2348 GCA_046730735.1 Acidobacteriota bacterium
TATCGGCACCGCAATCTTTGGCGAACGCATTCCCCGACAATAAAACTATGCTCATTTTCGAACGCATTCTGTGGTTTCTGAACTCGGCGATCTCGGTAGCGATCATGGCCGTCATCTTCCTGATGCTCATCAGGCTGATTACTGATGCCATGGATTTAAATCCATTTGCCTGGACGTCGCGCACCATTCGACGGCTGACTGATGGTTTCGTCATGCCCGTGCGCGGTGGTCTTCGCCAGGTTGGCGTAGATCCGAAATTCGCGCCGCTCGTCGTCATGTTGCTCGTGATCATAGTGGGTTACTTCGTTGGACAGTTGGCCAGTACCATCGGCGAGACGATTGTAGGTGTTTGGAATAGTGGCAGACGTGGCGCAGTCATTACCGCGGTAGGCTTTCTTATTTACGGGCTACTCTCGATCTACCTGATATTGATCATCGCGCGCGTAGTCTTCTCGTGGGGGCAAATCAGTTCCCGCAACCGCGTCATGCGTTTTTTGATCAACGCCACGGAACCATTGCTTGGGCCGTTGCGGCGGATGCTGCCACCGCTCGGCTGGATCGATATCTCTCCACTCGTGGCCGGGTTAATCATCGTGTTTGTGCGCGCGGCAGTTGCCGGAACACTGTTGGTTGGCGTGTGAAGACTTTGATCGAGCATCAAATTCGTGACGGGCGGCTGGTATTCAGAGTGCAAGTTGTGCCACGTTCTTCTCGCAGTGAAGTAGTTGGAGAACACAACAGCGCACTTCGAGTGCGACTGGCGGCCCCGCCGGTTGACGGCGCCGCCAATGATGAGCTGATTCACGTTCTGGCGAAGACATTCAAAGTTTCGCGCAATGCGGTCTCGATCCTGAGCGGACACAGCAGCCGGCTGAAACAAGTCAGCATCGAAGGCGTAACACAATCAGCATTAGAGAAACTGTGAATGGATCCGGAAAAGATCTCTCATTACAGAATTCTTCAGAAGCTCGGAGCTGGCGGGATGGGCATAGTCTATCTTGCCGAAGACTTGAAGCTGGGCCGCAAGGTCGCGATCAAGATCCTCAGTAACGAATTCACTACCAACAAGGATCGACTGCATCGATTCGAACAGGAAGCGTCGGCCGCGTCGAATCTCAATCATCCAAACATTCTCACGATTCACGAAGTCGGAATGGACGATGGACACCATTACATCGCCACCGAGTTCATCGATGGTGTGACCTTGCGTCGAAAGATGGCTGCGACACCCCTCGAGATTCCCGAGATTCTCGACGTCGCGATCCAGGTGGCGAGTGCACTCGAAGAAGCGCACAGCGCCGGAATCGTCCATCGCGACGTCAAGCCCGACAACATCATGGTCCGTCGCAACGGCTATGTGAAAGTGCTGGATTTCGGACTCGCAAAGCTGACCGAGACTATCGATCGCAGTCCTTCAGACGCCGAGGCCTCGACTCGTGTGTTGGTGCAAACCGATGCCGGTGTCGTGATGGGCACGTCGCACTACATGTCGCCGGAACAGGCGCGGGGCAAACCGGTCGATGCACGCAGCGACATCTGGAGTCTCGGCGTAGTGATCTACGAGATGGTCGCAGGCCGCACGCCTTTCGAAGGCGAAACGTCAACCGACGTCATCGTCGCGATCACGCAGAAGGAGCCGCCGCCGCTCGCTCGTTTTGCGCCGAACGTGCCGGCGGAACTCGACTGGATCGTCATGAAAGCTTTGCGTAAGGATCGGGACGAACGTTACCAGACGATCAAAGAGCTCATCACGGATCTGCGTCGCGTGAAGCAGCGGCTCGAGTTTGAATCGGAGCTCGAACGATCGTCGGCGCCCGGCAGTTTTAGCGGTCCGCGTCCCAGTGAATTGTCAGCCGCTCCGACGGCTCATCACCGCGCGATGCCGACGGTCGAAAAGTCTCACGTCTCGAGCGCGGAATACATCGTCAGTGGCATCAAAAGTCATAAGATCGCAGCAGCGCTCGTCGCGCTCGTACTCTTAGTCGCTACTGCCTCGGCGTTCTATTTGTACAGACGCAACTCGCGGCCGTTAACCGATCGCGACACGATTCTTGTCACCGACTTCGTTAATACCACTGGCGAACCGGTATTCGACGGCACGTTGAAGCAGGCGCTCGCGGTCGATCTCGGGCAGACACCGTTTCTGAATCTCTTCCCCGAAGATCGCGTGCGCGAAACGCTGCGCTTCATGGGCCGCTCGCCTGACGACCGCATCACGCGTGACATCGGTCGGGAGATCTGCGTACGGCAAGGCATCAAGGCGATGCTGATCGCCTCGATCGCGAATATCGGTAGTCACTACAACATCATCCTCGAGGCGATAGACACGCGCTCTGGCGATGCAATCG
>JBKPJP010000256.1:0-6125 GCA_046730735.1 Acidobacteriota bacterium
GAGTATAGGTATCAGACCCGTAAGTGTCAAGTTAACCGCTGCCTTGGTGGTGGCTTAATTCGTCATCTTGCGGCCCTCTGCGTCTCTCTGCGTCTCTCTGCGGTCCTCTGCGTAGAGGCTATCTCAACGCGAAGGATCGCAGAGAGACGCTGAGAACGCAGAGATAAAAACTCAAATTAAGTCTCTCAAGAGTTCACAACAATTTCTAAATTGGGTTTTGTCCCGTCATTCATCAACTTGTACTCCACCGAGTCGACCAAGCCACGCCAACTCGCCTCAACTATGTTCGCTGACACGCCTACCGTCGTCCACTTGGCCGTCCCATCCGTCGATGTAATCAAAACGCGGACGAGACTTGCCGAACCGGTCAGTGTACTGTTAATCACGCGCACCTTGTAGTCAATCAAACTCATCTCGCCCAGCGAAGGAAAGAACTTCGCCAGCGCCCTTCTGAGCGCCTGATCGAGAGCGTTGACCGGGCCGGTACCGGTCGCCACAGTGTGTTCGATACAGTCACCCACCTTGATCTTCACGGTGGCCTCACTCAACGCTTCATGTTCGTCGATTACCCTGTACGACAACAACTCGAAAAGCGGCTCCGGCTCGTTACCAAGTTTATGGACCAACAGCTCAAAACTAGCCTCCGCCTCTTCAAACTCAAACCCTTCATGTTCAAGACGCTTTAGCTCATCGAGAACCCGTTCTTCTCCCGCTAATTCGAGATTGAGATCACGAGCTTTGGCCTGCAAGTTTGCGCGGCCGGAGAGATCGGAGACGAGAATGCGACGCCGGTTACCAATCAACTCCGGAGCGATGTGTTCGTAAGTCGCAGGATTACGTTCCACCGCAGAGACGTGAACACCGCCCTTGTGAGCAAACGCGCTGGCGCCCACAAAGGCCGCAGACGGCGCCGGGGCGAGGTTCGCGAGCTCACTCACGAAATATGCCGTCTTGCGAAGTTTTCGCAAACGTTCCGCACCGATCACTTGATGACCCAACTTCAACTCGAGGTTGGGAATGACGGCACACAGATTGGCGTTCCCGCAACGCTCGCCATATCCGTTAATCGTTCCCTGCACATGACTCGCTCCTGCACGAACAGCGGCCAACGTGTTTGCGACAGCGAGTTCGCCGTCATTGTGACAGTGAATACCTACCGGCACTCGCACCTTCTCAATAACTTCACGCGTAATGCGTTCCACGTCATGCGGAAGACTTCCACCGTTCGTGTCACAAAGAACGATTCTCGCAGCGCCTGACTCAGCGGCCACCAACAGCGTTCGAAGCGCGTACTCCGGATTCGATCGATAGCCATCAAAGAAATGTTCGGCATCGTAGATCACTAACGGAACTCGTGCCGAGAGATAGCGCACAGAGTCAGCGATGATCTCGAGATTCTCTTCGAGATCGATCCGCAGTGCTTCTCGCACGTGCAGTTCCCACGACTTGCCAAAGATAGTGACGACCGGAGTGTCTGCCGCAATCAGTGACTGAATACTTGGATCTGTTTCGCACGTAAGACTTCTCCGGCGAGTCGCGCCGAACGCAGTGATTTGAGCATGATGCAAGTGTAGCGATCGAGCCTGGGCAAAGAACGCAACGTCACGTGGATTTGAGCCCGGCCAACCACCCTCAATGAAATCGACTCCAAGAGCGTCAAGTGCGACCGCGATCCGGCACTTATCCGCAACTGAGAAGTTGATCGCCTCGCCCTGCGTTCCATCACGCAAAGTGGTGTCGTAAATTTCGATTGTCATCGGTGGCTAAGCTCCAATGGTTGTGCGACGACATGGATTGTTCAAAACTCATCGGAGTACTAGTCCTTTCCATCGCAGTAACAAAAAGGCCACCAACTTTTTCGTTGATGGCCGCTAAATCGGGTTCGAAGTTGTCAACAGGCCATCAAGTAGGTTGGGGCCGAATAGAAATGTAACGGACCGCAAGAAGAAGACACGCAACGTGACGAATTAACGAAAGACTCATGGTAGTCTCGATTCGGGCTCCACTGCCCTGTCCGCTACTCTATCGTGCGGTCTGTGTGATTGCATAATTGATTATTTTTTGGCCGCTATAAATCGGATAGTGTCATAGGTTATTGACACCCGAAAGCGGCTGTAGTAGCGTCGAACTTGCAACCTATGCATACCACTTTGACGCTCACCGCACCCCCACACCCGGACACCAATGGCCCTGCTGCGTGAAGGAGAGAGTTAACAGAGTTTGATAAAGATTGAGCTTCCGCCTCGTGGTCTGGAGACTTTGTTTGGTGTTCACGATCAGAACATCAAATACCTGGAGTCTCTGCTCGACGTCAGAATTGATGCCCGCGGACAGGACGTCTCCATCGACGGCGACCCCGCCGACGTCGAAACGGCCCAACGCATCCTCGAAGACTTTTCCGACCTCTTCAAGGAAGGAAAGCACTTCACCGACAAAGAACTCCGCGAGGCCTTCGCGCAGATCGCCGAAGACCGCGCCTTCAGCCTGCGCGACTACTTCACCAAGGCCCGCTTCAATCCGGCGGGCAAGAAGCAAGTCGCGCCGAAGTCGGCCAACCAGCGCAAGTATCTTCAGGCCATCCAGGACAACGACGTCGTGTTCGGCATCGGTGTGGCCGGCACCGGCAAGACTTATCTCGCCGTGGCGATGGCAGTCCAGGCGCTAATGCAGAAACAGGTAAACCGCATCGTGCTCGCGCGTCCGGCAGTCGAAGCGGGTGAGAAGCTCGGCTTCCTGCCCGGCGACCTGCAGGACAAAGTCGATCCATACCTGCGACCACTTTACGACGCTCTGTTTGACCTAATCGACTACGAACGCGTGACACGACTACTCGAGAAACGCGTGATCGAAGTGGCGCCACTCGCTTTCATGCGCGGCCGTACACTCTCAGACGCCTTCATCATTCTCGACGAAGCACAGAACACGACCAGCGAACAGATGAAGATGTTTCTCACGCGCATCGGCTTCGGCTCGAAAGCAGTGATCACAGGCGACGTCACTCAGGTCGACTTACCCACAGGCAAACGCAGCGGCTTGATCGAAGCGGAACGAATACTTTCCCATCTCGACGGTATTGAGTTTGTTTACTTCACCGATAAAGACGTGGTGCGCCACAAGCTCGTGCAGATGATCATTCGCGCCTACGAAGAACAGACGAAGCGAAGCCAGATGTAGCAGATGATCGAGGTCGTCAATCGCCAGCGACGTTTGCAGATCGACACTCAAGTCTGGTCCACATTTGCGACGAAGGCACTCGCGGCAATCGGTAAAAGCGAATCGTCGGCTACGATTGCTTTTGTTTCTGATAAAAAAATACGCGAGTTGAACCGGCAGTTTCGCGGTATTGATAAAGCCACTGACGTGCTGTCGTTCCCCTCAGATGGACCAGATCTGGGGGACATCGCGATTTCCGTCGATACGGCTGCCGCGCAGGCGAAAGAGAACGGCCTTAAGCTTGACGAAGAAATTGCGCAGTTGATACTTCACGGTCTGCTGCATCTCTCCGGGTACGATCACGAAACTGACAACGGCGAGATGAACCAGTTGGAACTGCGCTTGAGAAAAAAGTTAGCCATTGATTGACTGCGTCATCTTGTAAATCCTGTAAATCCTGTCCATACTATTTCTCCATAGATGGAACTTGAAATAGGGCTTGCGGTCGTTCTGCTCATAGTGCTCTCCGTGCTGGCCACGGTCGATATGGCCTTCGCCCAGTTGAGCGACGTGGGTCTGCGCCGCTTGATTGGCGAGAACGGCGAGAAGCCCGAACCACGAGCCAGACCTTTCCTGCAACAGGCATTGGAGAATCGCCCGCGCTTTGGGTTTGCACTCTCGGCGACGATTCAGATTCTGCTCGTCGTAGTCGCCGTACTCATAACCTCCTTATCACTTAATCTTCTCCCGGATCCTCGTTTCGTGCCTGTCGGCTTGCTGGCCGGATTGATCCTGGTCGGTATCTTTCGTCAATTGATTCCACTCTTCATCTCAACGCGCAATCCCGAAGGCACCCTGCTCTTCCTGCTGCCTGTCGTGCGTCCGTTCTTCCCAGTTATGGCGTTCATAGCCGATCCTTTTCAGCGACTCTTCGATCGTTCGCGACGCAAGGACCAGGTCACGGAGGACGGTGAAGAAGAGGAAGAAGACGACGACGGCAACGACTTGCAGGCACTGATCGACGTCGGCGAAGCGGAAGGCATTCTCGAAGAAGAAGAAGGCGAACTAATCCATTCGATCATCGAATTCGGCGACACGCGCGTGAGCGAAGTGATGGCGCCGCGTCCCGACATCGTTGCCGTTCCGGTGACTGCAACGATTCGCGAGGCGCGTGACGTCATGCTCGAGTCGAAGTACTCACGCCTGCCGGTCTATCGCGATCAGATCGACAATGTCGAAGGCATCATCTACGTGCGCGATTTGTTACAGTGTTGGGCCGACGGGCGCGAAGACGAGAGCATTAAGCCGCTCGTGCGTGATGTTTATTTCGTGCCGGAAACCAAACCCGTAGCCGAGTTGCTGGAAGAGATGCAGAAGGCCCACGTGCAGCTCGCGATGGTGATCGACGAGTATGGCGGCGTGTGTGGTCTTGTCACTGTAGAAGACATTCTCGAAGAGATCGTCGGCGAGATCGAAGACGAAGACATCGCCGGCGAAGAACTCGAAGAGGTAGTCGAATGCGGTGAGAGTTGTTACGAGGTATGGGCCTCGATCGAGATCGGAAAGATCGAGCGTCTCTTCGATATGGAGATCGAGGACGACGACTTCACCACGATCGCCGGACTGGTCATCAACGAGTCAGGAAAAGTTCCCGAGGTCGGCGAGTCGTTGACGATACGCGGTCTCGAGGTCGAAGTACTTGAAGCAGACGAACGCCGGATAATTCGTTTGCGCGTTAAAAAAGCGCAACTGGAAGAGACTGAAGAAGAATCACAAAAAGCACAGACCACTTAGCAAATGAGAACAAATGGGTAAACACAAAAGCAAATTTCTGCGCGGCAAACGGATCGATCCGGCCCCGATTGAAAAAGATGTAACGGTTGCGGACTTAATCGACGAGGCTTTTCTTGCCTACAACGCCGCGCGACTGCGCGAAGCGTGTCATCTCTTCACAAAAAAGATGCTCGAACCCGAGGTCACGATCGGTGTATCGATCACCGGAGCACTGACGCCCGCGGGTCTCGGCATCTCCGCACTGATTCCGCTGATCAAAGCGGGCTTTATTGATTGGATCATCTCGACCGGCGCGAATCTCTATCACGATACACACTTCGGTATCGGTCTCGCGATGCACCAGGGTAACGCGCAAACGTCCGACGTGGTGCTGCGCGAAGAAGAAGTGGTCCGCATTTATGACATTTTCTTTGACTACTCCGTGCTGCTCGATACGGACGCGTTCTTCCGCAAGATAATCGAGGCTCCGGAGTTTCAGCGTCCGATGTCCACGGCTGAATTTCACTATCTGTGTGGTCGATACGTTCACGAACGCGAACAGAAACTCGGCATCAGTGAGAAGTCGCTGCTCGCAGTTGCTTATGAATACGCTGTGCCGATTTACACTTCATCACCCGGCGATTCGTCAATCGGCATGAACGTGGCCGCGAAGGCATTGCAAGGTAACCAACTCGCTTTCGATCCCTCACTCGACGTGAACGAGACCGCCGCGATCGTGCTCGCGGCAAAACGCGGCGCTGTGAAATCGAAGAATGGAAAGAAACAGAAAGGACAATCGGGAGTCTTCATTCTCGGCGGCGGCTCACCAAAAAACTTTCTGCTGCAAACTGAACCACAGATCCAGGAAGTGCTCGGCATCGACGAACGTGGACACGATTTCTTTCTGCAAGTCACCGATGCCCGTCCTGATACGGGTGGACTTTCCGGCGCGACACCAGGCGAGGCAGTGTCGTGGGGCAAGGTCGATCCCGATCGACTTCCTGATGCAGTTGTGTGTTATGTCGATTCTACAGTAGCGCTTCCGCTCATTACGGCTTATGCTCTTACGCGTCATGAGCCGCGCGAGCCGAAACGCATCTATGAGATGCGCGAGCAGTTCATGAGCTTGCTCCTCGCTGAATACAAAAAATCAAAACGACGATAGGTGACTGGAGACGAAGAGCGATCATGGGTGAACT
>JBKPJP010000257.1:0-17872 GCA_046730735.1 Acidobacteriota bacterium
GGAGAATGATTGCAAAATCTCAGCGCTCCACTGCGTATCTCTGCGTTCTCTGCGTTTAAGAGCGCATTCAAACGCAGAGAACGCAGAGATACGCAGAGGACCGCAGAGCAGAAAGAGGGCAAATGTTCGATCAATTCACACTGGGTATCGAAGAGGAATTTCAGATCGTCGATCCGACGACGCGCGAATTACGCTCACACGTCGCCGAGATCCTCGAAGAAGGCAAGATGCTGCTTGGCGAACAGATTAAGCCCGAGATGATCCAGTCGATGGTGGAGGTGGGCACTGGCATCTGTCGCAACATCCAGGAAGCACGCACTGACATCACGCGTCTGCGCAGCATCATCTCCGGACTCGCCAAAAAGAATGGACTCGCGATCGTCGCTGCTTCGACACATCCGATCTCGCGCTGGCAGGATCAGAAGATCTTCGACGACGAACGTTACGAGTTGCTGATCCAGGAACTGCAAACCGTCGCGCGCTCGTTGTTGATCTTCGGACTGCACGTTCACGTCGGCATGGCCGATCGCGAACGCGCCATTCACATCATGAATGCCGCGCGTTACTTCCTGCCGCACGTCCTCGCGCTGTCCACGTCATCTCCGTTCTGGATGGGCCATAACACCGGACTCAAATCTTATCGGACGGAAGTCTTCAAACAGTTTCCACGCACGGACATTCCGGATCACTTCGATTCCTACACCGGTTTTCAGCGTTACGTCGATCTGCTGATCAAGACCAAATGCATCAACGACGGCAAGAAAATCTGGTGGGACATTCGCCCGCATCCATACTTCCCAACACTCGAGTTTCGTGTTTGTGATATTCCGACACGCGTCGATGACACGATCGCGATTGCGGCGCTGTTTCAGGCGATCGTCGCAAAGCTGAACAAGCTGATTGATAAGAACCTGGGATTCCGGTTGTACCGGCGTATGTTGATCCAGGAGAACAAGTGGCGCGCGGTGCGGTACGGGTTGGAAGGGAAGTTGATCGACTTCGGGAAGCAGACGGAAGTGCCGGTGCGGGATCTCGTGCTGGAGTTACTAGAGTTTGTGGATGACGTGGTTGATGAACTGGGGTCGCGCAAGGAGATCGAGCACGTACACACGATCCTTGAGCGTGGTACGTCAGCGGATCGGCAACTAGAGGTCTATCGCGAAACGAACGATCTGAAGGCGGTGGTTGACGATTTGATCACAATGACGATGGAGAACGTCTCCGGGACGCCCGACCTCAGCATCCCGCACACAACGACAACGGCGTCAACGATCGCGAAGTAGATTTCACGCAAAGGCGCAAAGGGAAGACGCAAAGACGCAAAGGGAAGACGCAAAGACGCAAAGAAGATCAGGCTTAATTCTTCTTTGCGTCTTTGCGTCCTACTTTGTGCCTTTGCGTGAAACCTCTCTTTTGCCGAGGTAGTACTGCCACAGCATCCGCGCCGCCACCGCACGATGCGGACGCCACTGTTCGGCTAATCGCTCAAGCTCCTCCGGCCCCGGCCGGTTCGCCAGCCCTTTCAATTCCTGCATCGCCACCGCCAGCGCGAGGTCTCCCGCCGGCCAGATGTCTGCGCGACGCATCGCCATCAACAGGTACACATCCGCGCTCCACGATCCAATCCCTTTAACGCGCGTCAGAACCAATCTCACCTCTTCATCACTCATCCGCTCGAGTTTCGCAAAACTCAAATCCCCATTCACGATCGACTCCGAGAGGTGCAACAAATACGCAGACTTCTGCCGCGTCACACCCAGGCCGCGGAGGTAACTATCGCCCAACTCTAAAAACCGCAACGGTGTGAACGGCTGAATTGCAGCCTCGAGCCGCACGAGCATCGCCTTCGCAGACTTCAACGACACTTGTTGCTCGAGAATGATGTGAACGAGAGTTTGAAACCCGGTGTCGCGGCGCCAGAGCGGCGGATCGCCGTACGCGGCATGAATTCCGGCCAGCATCTCATCGCGTGCGGCGAGTTCGCGTGCCGCCAGCGCGAGACTCTTCTGTGTGAGTGGCCTCAATTCCTGGTTGCGAGAGTCAGGAAGTTCTCAAAGAGAATGCGACCGTCGCGCGAGTCGTTTGGATGTTCCCAACGCGTGCGGTTCTTGTTCCAGTCTTCGAACGACTTCTCGAGGTGAAACTGCACCGTGTAGATCAACTGCCCGTTGTTGCGCTTCACCATCATCTGGTTACGGCAGAGATAGGAAGTCGCGAGCAACTGAAATCCTTCAGGCACGCGATCGAGTTGCAAGCCGTGATTCTGCCAGACGCGCAGGATACGCGCGGGCGACGCAGGCTCCATGCAGTTGATGTTCTTGAAGATTGGGTCTTCAGCCTCGGTAATGCGAATGAAGCGATACTGGTACTCCTGCGTTCGCTGCACGCGCTGTTCGTGTTGCTCGAGTTTGTCGAGCGTGATCACGCGTGCGCCAAAACTCAATCCCACGAGTTGATGGCCACCGCAGATCGCGAGCACCGGCGTCTTCGTTTCGCGAATGAACTCACCGAAGCCGTCGAGAATCGATTGTTTGTAGTAATCAAAATCGCGCAACGTGCCGCTAAGCACGATCGCATCGGGCTGAAAACTTTTTGCAGCCGTTGCGGCTTCCGAAAGGTGAGCCACCTCAGTGGTCGGCTGCTTCACCAATCGAGAAACGTTGTTGAGAATGTTCTCGATCGCCATGCCGGCGATCAGTCGCTCGCGTCGTAACTCGGCGGCAAGCAACTCGCCCCACTCCTCGCGCGCCACGGGCGAGAGATCGCGTTCATCGCGCAGCAGGTTATCGATAACGAGCACGCGCGCTTCGTCGATGCTCTGGTGCACCGGTTCGTACCGGCAGAAGCTCTGCTGGTTGAATGGGAAAGGGAGTGAGCTGGAAATCTCTGTAGTGTCGGTTACGGGGGTTAGGTCTTGGCTCATTATCGTCGTTGTTTCGTGTTTTGCCGGAACTCCGGAACTCGCGCACCGGCGCCGGCGTCTTCAATCTCGGCGCGTATCTTAGCAAGTAGCAGGCCACGAAGTCGCGCTTTCAATCGCGCGCTCTCGGCCCGTGCTTCCTGCTCGATAAGCAACAACATTCTATACCACGATGACTCCAATTCGTCCGCTATTTGGGAGATTTTTGTTATGTCGTACGGTACCGCTACATCGCTGGTTCCGACTCGTGCGAAGACGGAAAGGTAACGGGCGGTAGCGAGGTCCGGGCACAGAAGCCGCCGCCGGCCGACTTTCAACTCGACGCCCAGCAGCGTGTGTTGAATCACCACACGCGGCGAGGTGCTCGCTTTTTCGAAATGATACGAGCGTGTGCGGAGCTTACGAATGCGGTCGCGATAGATCCGCGGCAGCCACGTTTCGCCGAGTTGTGCCTGGATTTTCTGAGCGTAAGTTTCGGCAGCACTCATGAATATTTCACGCAAAGACGCAAAGTAAAAACGCAAAGCCGCTCCTCTTTGCGCCTTTGCGTCTTACTTTGCGCCTTTGCGTGAAACATTATCGGTGAACAATTGCGACTCGATCCGGGTTTGTAGCGCGTTGATCACGCGGCCCGGGAAGATTCCGAGGTAAAGCACACCGAGCACGGTTATAACCAGCGCCACCGCCACACTCGCGGGGATTCTCGGCGCGCTCCACGCCATCGTTCGCTCGCCGAAGAACATCACGATGATTAGTCGCAAATAGTAGTAAGCCGAGATCGCGGTGTTGAGCACGCCGATCACGACCAGCACATAGTACTTCTGCTCGATCGCGGATCCGAAGACCATGATCTTGCCCATGAAGCCCGCCGTCAACGGCATGCCCAAAAGGCTCAGCATGAACAGGCTCAACGAGAACGCGAGCACGGGCGATTCGAAACCGATGCCGCGATAGTCTTCGATCGACGTGCGGCGGTCGCCACTGCGCGCGATCAGTTGCACCACTGCAAACGCGCCGATGTTCATCACCGCATAAGTCAGAAGATAGAACACGACCGCGGTGATCGCTGTGTTGCGTTGCGTGAGATCCGTGGAGGCTCCGGCTGCGACGAAGCCCACGAGCGCGTAACCTGCGTGCGCGATGGATGAGTAAGCCAACATCCGCTTCACATTGTTCTGAACGATAGCGACGACGTTGCCGAGTGTCATCGTCAGGATCGCCATCGCCATTAACGTGCTGACCCAGAGAGCATGAAGACTACCGCCCGATGTCGTCGATGCGGAGACGACGAAAGGCAAACCGAAAATGAAAACGCGCATGAAGGAAGCGAAGCCCGCTGCCTTCGGTCCCGCCGCCATAAACGCCGTAACCGGTGTGGGCGCGCCTTCATAAACGTCCGGTGTCCAGATATGGAAGGGCGCGGTGGCGATCTTGAAACCAAATCCCACGAGCATCATCGCGGCTCCGGCGAAGAGGAGCGCGGGATACTGTGCCTGACCGATACGCGTTGCGATCTCGGCGATGTTGGTCGTGCCGGCAACTACTCTGCTGACTGTACCGCCTGGTCCGGGTTCGGCAATCGAGGTGGCGCCGTAGATGAGGGCGATTCCGTAAAGCAGAAATGCTGACGAAAAGGATCCCAGAATGAAGTACTTCAACGACGATTCGTTGGAGCGGACGTCAGTGCGACGAAAGCCCGCCATCACGTAAGTGGCGATCGAGAGAATCTCGAGTCCGAGAAAAACGATCACGAGGTCATTGCCCGATGCCATGAGCATCATCCCGACTGTCGCAAACAACAGCAACGAGTGAAATTCGCCCGCTGGTAAGTTCTCGCCGTGGACCCAAACAGTAGAGATGAGCAACGTAAGACCGGAAACCAGGAGGAAGATCAACGTAAACCCGAGCCGCAACTCGTCGAGCACGATCATGCCGTTGAAGGCGTCAGCCGTTCCGGTTCCGGTGGACCAAAGCCAGATAGTGCTAACCGCGGCGGCGACAATTCCCACGAGCGAAATCGTACCCGTGATCCAGCGCTGCGTCGGACGCACAAACGCATCAACCAGCATCACGACAACCGCCGCGATGCAAACGATGACTTCCGGTGCGATTAACGACCAGTTGATAATCGGCATCATTGATTGTGCCAGAAAGATTTCACGCAAAAACGCAAAGTATGCAAAGGACGCAAAGCAGCACATCATCTGGAGTCCTCCTTTGCGTTCTCTGCCTCCTTTGCGTCTTTGCGTGAAAAAATTGACGTAGTAAATATCCCTCCCGCAGGACCCGGCGAAACACGATCGCGAATTGCGACTACGCTTGATTTCGACCGATCGAGAAACACACGCGGATAAACACCCATGAACAGCATCAGTAAAAGCAGCGGGAAAATCAGTCCTAACTCACGCTTGTTTAGATCGAGCAGGCTCGCGTTTTCTTCATTCGTGATCTTTCCAAAAACCACTCGCTGCAACATCCAGAGCATGTAAACCGCCGCCCAGATCACGCCAGTGGCCGCGAACATCGTAACGCTCCACGAATGAGTAACAGCGCGCGACGTCCACGTTCCAATCAGTATTAAAAATTCACCAACAAAACCATTCAAAAACGGCAGGCCAATCGACGAAAGCGACGCGATCACAAACAACGTCGAGAACCATGGCATCGGTTTGGCCAGTCCGCCAAACTCGCTGATCAGACGCGTATGCCGTCGCTCATAGATAAACCCGACAAAGAGGAACAGCGCGCCCGTCGACACACCGTGATTGAGCATCTGGTAAAGCGCGCCCTGCATGCCAAGCTCAGTAAATGAGAACAGGCCAAGCACGACAAACCCCATGTGACTCACCGACGAATACGCCACCAGTCGTTTGACGTCCGGTTGAACCATCGCGACGAGCGCGCCGTAGATGATTCCGATCACGGCCAGGACCATTATGACTTTTGCCCACTCGCGTGACGCGTTCGGAAACATAGCCAGGTTGAAGCGCAACAGACCGTAGGTTCCCATCTTCAGCAGCACACCGGCGAGGATCACTGAACCCGCCGTCGGCGCCTCGGTATGCGCATCGGGTAGCCACGTGTGAAACGGAAACAGCGGCACCTTGATACAAAACGCGAGTGCGAAGGCGAGGAAAAGCCAGAACTCTACCCGGCCTCCGAATTCCGCGAGCGGCCTTGCGTTTATGGCTTGTAACAGCGTCGGATAGTCGAAGGTGTGATAGAGAAAGTAGAGCGCGATGATGCCGACCAGCATCAACAAGCTGCCCACTGCCGTATAAATGAAAAACTTCACCGCCGCGTAGATGCGACGCTCGCCGCCCCATACGCCGATTAAAAAGAACATCGGGATTAGCGACGCTTCGAAGAACAAATAGAACAGCAGCAAGTCGAGCGAGACGAAGACGCCGATCAACGCGGATTCGAGTATCAGCAGAAACGCATAGTACGAGAGCTGGCGTTTACGAACTGCGGTCCAACTCGACAGCACCGAGATCGGCATCAGGAGCGTGGTCAGTAAAACCAGCCACAGACTAATGCCATCGACGGCGACGTGATAACGCGAGCCGATAAATCCGATCCACGTGACGTTATCCTCAAACCTGAACTCAGCACCGCCGCCGATGCCGTAAAGTAACAACAGTGAAGCAGCAAAAGTTGCCACTGTCGTGATCAACGCAATCCAACGGTAATGCTCTTCACGCCTGCTCGACGCAAAACTGTACAGCACGAGCGCGAGCGCGCCGGCGACAGGCAAGAGAATTAAGATGGTTAATAAATGAGACATCAATCTGTGTATCCGCGAATACTACGGCGTCACATTCTGAAATCCGAGATACGCAAACAGCCCGATTAAAATCAGTGCGCCCAGCAGGATGATCGCGGCATAACCACGCACGAAGCCTGCCTGCAGGTAACGCGCGAGCCGGCCGGTTTCAGTCACGGCTTCTCCAATCGAGTGGAGCAGGCCGTCGATCACTCCGACGTCGAATATCTTCCAGAGACCTTCGCGCGACCCGGCCTCAATCGGACGAATCAACGTAGCGTCGTAGATCTCGTCGACGTAATACTTGTTCTCGAGTAGTCGCGGCATTTGCAACAGCGGCCGGTTCTTGAACAAGTACCACCCGGCGCCGATGCCGAGTAAGCCGATCAGTACGGAAAGCCCGGCGAGCATTCGTTCCGCCGTAATCTCTTCACTCGAATGCTCATGAGCCACCGGCTCAGGCACAGGCGCGGGCGCGTTCTCAGGCGCGTGAGTCCCTTCGCCTGGAAGTGAAGTCGGCTCGGAGGCGTGCACGCCAGGCGGCACTGTCGCGACTACGGGTTCGAGCGTGTGTTCGAGAACGTTGATGTTTCGATCCGTAAACGCGGAGCTCAGCGCATAAGGCACACCGATGAAACCACCGACAGTCGACAGTACTGCCAGCACGATCAGCGGCACAGTCATCAACCATGGCGACTCATGTGGTTCAACCGGACCATGATGCTCATCCGGTTCCTGCTGTTTGTGCCCGTGTGTATCGCGAAAACGTTCCTGCCCCCAGAAGGTCATCACCATCATGCGCGTCATGTAAACCGCGGTCAGAAACGCAGTGATAGCCCCGATGCCCCAGAGCAATTTGCTGAATGCAGTTGAAGGCAGACCGAAAGCCGGCGCGCTCCACGTTCTCCAGAGAATCTCGTCTTTCGAAAAGAATCCGGCGAAGATCGGCACGCCGCTGATCGCGAGCCAACCGATCGCCATCGTCGCAAACGTGATGGGCATGTACTTCCTCAGACCGCCCATACGGCGCATGTCCTGCTCGTGATGCATGCCGTGAATCACCGAGCCGGAGCCAAGGAACAGCAGCGCCTTGAAGAATGCGTGCGTGATGACGTGGAAAATCGCGGCGATAAACGCGCCCACACCGCACGCCAGGAACATGTAGCCGAGCTGCGAAATGGTCGAGTAAGCAAGAACTTTCTTGATGTCGTTTTGCGCGAGACCGATTGTCGCGGCGAAGAGTGCGGTCGCGGCGCCGATTATCGCGACGATGAACATCGCGGTTGGGGCATGCACGAAGATCTCCGAGCAACGCACGATCATGTAGACGCCGGCCGTAACCATCGTCGCGGCGTGAATCAGTGCTGAAACAGGAGTTGGACCAGCCATCGCATCCGGCAGCCAAACGTATAACGGTATCTGCGCGCTCTTTCCGGCCGCGCCGATAAACAACAGCACCGCGATCGACGTCGCGCCACCGGCGATTATGGCTCCGGCTGTGAATGATTCGACCGGCTGTGTCTTGAAGAACGACAACGCTGTTTGCGTTACTTCGCCTGCCGCGGGATTCGCGAAGAAACTGACCGAACCAGTGACGAAGAACGTCAGCATGATTCCGAGAACAAAACCCCAGTCGCCGATGCGGTTGGTGATGAATGCTTTCTTGGCGGCATCGCCCGCTTCTTTGCGATCGAAGTAGTAACCAATCAGCAGGTACGAGCAAAGACCCACGCCTTCCCAACCGACAAACATCAGCACGAAGTTGTCAGCCAGCACGAGCGTCAGCATCGCAAACATGAACAGGTTGAGAAACGCGAAGAAGCGATAGAAGCCTTCCTCCCTGTGCATGTAGCCAACTGCAAAGACGTGAATCAGAAACCCGACAAACGTGATGAAGAGCGCGTAAGTTCCGCTCAGTCGATCCATCGCGAGGGCGAAGTCCGCGTGGAAAGTTCCGACTTGCAGCCACGTCCAGATGTGATCGAGCACCGGCGTCTCAGAATGCAGTGCGCCACCCGGCATGAACGCCAGATAAAACGCGAGGATCGTCGAGACCGCCACCGCTCCACACGCCACAACGCCGACAAATCGTTCGTCGCGCACGCGCCGGCCCACGAACCAATTGATCGCTGCGCCCGCCAGTGGCGCAAAAATGATCAAACTAAGAAGATTATTCTCCATCCGTGTAAACCCGCGTTCATCCGCGGCTACAACTTCAGAATGCTCGCCTCATCCACATCCAGCGACTCACGATTGCGAAAGATCGCGATGATAATCCCCAGGCCAACTGCGGCTTCCGCGGCAGCGACGGTCATGACGATGAACACAAAAAGCTGCCCGACGATGTCCTGAAAGAAACTTGCAAACGCAACGAACGTCAGATTCACCGCATTCAACATCAGCTCGATGCACATGAACATCGCGATCACGTTGCGCTTGATGATCACGCCCGTCACGCCGATCGTGAACAACACGGCCGAGAGCGCCAGGTACCATGAAAGCTGTGGTTCCATCGTTCTAATCTTTCTGTGTATTCCGTTGATCGATGCCGAGCAGATGCGCTGCTTCTACAGTCGAATCTGTTTCCACTAACCTCAGATCGTCCGGTGTTGCCCTCGGATCAACGAGGGACCGCGGCAGTTGTTGCACGCCCGGAACTACGCGCGCATCAGGCGACAAGAGTCCACCGCGTCGCGCGAGTGTCATCGCGCCGACGATCGCCATCAACAGCAGGATCGACGTTATCTCAAACGGCAACAGGTATCGCGTGAACAACTGCGTCCCAATCGAGCTGGTGAGTCCGATGTCTGAAACCACCGGGGTTGGATTGTTCACCGAAAAGAGCATGAAAGCGACTTCCGCGATTAAAACTCCTGCGAGCACGACCGCCGTGGGCAGGAGAAACCGGAGCCGGTTGCGCCCACGCTCTTCCTGCTCGACGTTGAGCAGCATGATCACAAACACGACAAGGACCATGATCGCGCCGGCGTAAACAATCACCTGAACTGCGGCGATGAACGGCGCCGCCAGCATCACGTACAAACAAGCGAGGGAAATGAAGACGCCGATCAGCGAGATGGCGCTATAGAGCGGATTGCGTTGCGCTACGACCGCCAACCCACAGCCGATAGCCATTCCGGCAAACAGAATGAAGAGAAGCGCCAGCATCAAAAATTCGGGAAGAAAAATATAATCGTGGCTGTCAGAAAGATGTTGAGCAGCGCGAGCGGCAGCAGAATCTTCCAGCCAAAGTTCATCAATTGATCGAAACGGAAGCGCGGCAGCGTCCCGCGGATCCAGATGTACATAAACAGAAAGAAGATAACTTTCACTAAGAACCCGAGCGCGCTCACCAGGCCGAACAGGAACGTCCCACGGACCAAAAACATGTCGATGAAAGGTACGTTCCAGCCACCGAGAAACAGCGTGGTGGCCAGCATCGAAACCGTAAACATGTTGATGTACTCGGCGAGGAAGAAGAGGGCGAACTTCATCGCGCTGTACTCGGTGTGAAAACCCGCGACCAGCTCGGTTTCGGCTTCGGGAAGATCGAACGGGACGCGATTTGTTTCAGCGATCGCAGCGATCATGTACAACACAAAGCCCAACGGCTGAAACAGGATGAACCAGCGTGTGCCGTGCCAGCCTGATTGCAGGTCAACGATCTGCGCGAGATCGAGCGTGCCCGCAAGCATGATCACACCGATCAAACTCAACCCCAGCGCCAGCTCGTAAGAGATCATCTGCGCCGAAGAGCGCAGCCCGCCCATCAAGCTGTACTTGTTGTTTGAAGACCAGCCCGCGAGCATGATGCCGTAGACGCCGACCGAAGTTACGCCAAGCACGTAGAGCAGTCCGATGTCGAAGTGCGCAACCACGAGCGGTATCGTGATCGAAGTGAACGGGATCCTGATCTCGGGTCCGAAGGGATAGACGATCATCGTCATTAGCGCAGCCATCGTGGCGATCACGGGAGCAAGGATGTAGACGAAGCGCGTTGACTTATCCGGGACGATGTCTTCTTTAAGGATGAACTTCAGCAGATCCGCGAAGGGTTGCAGCACGCCGCCGTAGCCGACTCGATTTGGACCAAGCCGTCCCTGAATGAATCCGAGCACGCGACGCTCGGCGAGCACCGTGTACGCGACGACGAGCAGCACGACGACAAAAGCCACAGTGATGGCTGCAAACTTGAGGACTATATCGAGCGCAGTGTCCATGAAAACTAAGCCGCGGATGACGCGGATTTAATCTGATAAAGCGGCGAAACCGCGGTCGTCTCCGGACGCGGATTGCCTGATGAGAGCAGGTGGAATTGCGCCACTTTGTCGGTCAGCATGCCGAGCCGGAACAACTCCGTGCCGACGTCAGGCGTTACGTTCACCTTCTCACCGGTATCGGGAAGCGCTTCCACTCGGTCGCGAACCGCATCAATTGCCGCTGATAGATCTACCGACTCGACAACCTCGTACTTCGCCTGCACCGGATTCGTCTCATCTTTCAGCAGCGGATACCGCATTCCCGCATAAGCCGGCACCTTTTCGCCAATCTCTCGAAAAACCGCACTCGCCGACCAGTCGTACCCGTAATCAAGCCCGAGCTCTTTCGCGAGTTGCGACACGATCACCCAATCAGGCTTGGACTGGTGCAACGGCGCGATCGACTGTCGCACGCGTTGGACCAGCCCGTCGTTGTTCGTGAACGTGCCATCCTGTTCGGCGTACGATGCAGCCGGCAGAACTACGTCAGCGGCGGCTGTCGTGTCGTTCTCAAACAGCTCCTGGACCACGAGGAAATCGAGCTTCGCGAGCGCGTCTTCGCGTCCTTTCAGATGTTCCGGCAGGAAACTGCCGGCCATGTAGAGCGCGCGAATAGTGTCGCCCGCGCTGTCGAGAAGCCTGGCCGGCGTCACAGGTGCGTCCATCATTCCCATGTCATGCGCGCCGATGCTGTTGTTGAAGAACGGCAGCGGGTGAAACAGGAAGCGACGTTCCTCACCCGCAAATGTGCGCGGTAGCTGAGCGATGATCGCCTGAGCTTCACTGCTGACCTGGTGGCCAAACATGATCACTACGTCGCCTGTCGTGTTTGCTATCGCCTGACGCGCTGCGTCGATATCGCTCGCCTCGATACCGGCCCTTTGTGCAACCAGTGAATCATCAGCGTTGCCCGCCAGCGCCAACACCACAGCGTCCTCGGTTCCTGGTCTAACGTGCAGAAACACCTTCGACTGTTCGCGCAAACGAATCGGCACTGAATTCACAAGCACAACGGTCGCGCCGCCGTTTCGCGCCGCCTGGCGGATCTGTTTGCCCGTTAGCGGCTGTAGTTCTCCCGGATCGCCGCCAATGAGAACGATTGTCTTCGCGTAACGAATGTCGCGATGCGTCGCGAGTGGCGCGCCGAGATTGTTGAAGAAACTTCTGAGACTGTAGAGATCCGTGGTGGTGTAGTTTTCAGTGCCGACAAGTTCGGTCGCAAACCTGCGCAACACGTAGAGCGCTTCGTTTGTTAACCGCGGACTACCGACAACGCCGATCGCGTTTCTGCCATGAGTGTCAGCAACCGCATCGAGACGCTCAGCAACATGACGGATCGCTTCATCCCACGTCGCGGGAATCAACTTGCCGCCCTTCTTGTAACGAATCAACGGCGTACGAATGCGGGACTCGTGATTGATGAACGGATGTCCGAATCGTCCCTTAACGCAAAGAAACTCGCCGTTGATGCCGTTGACGTAACGATCGCGCGCGACTGAACGCAGCACCTCGCCGCCGCGTGAGCCGAGCGACATCTGGCAACCGTCCGAACAGAAGTTGCACGTGGTGATCGACTGCGCGAGTTCCCACGGACGTGTCTGGTGACGATAAGTCGCATCGAGGAGGGTTCCGGTCGGGCAAACCTCGATACAGTTGCCGCACTGTGAGCAATCGAGCCAGCCGAGATACGTTCCAATTACCGTGTGCGCGCCGCGACCGCCGGCCTCGATCGCGTCTTCACCCATCCACTCATCGCAGACGCGCGTGCAACGTTTGCAGAGAATGCAACGCTGCGGATCGTTTGCCACCATCGGCGAGAGATAGCGTTCGGCGTAATAGTTCTTCTGTTCGGTGAAGCGTTCTTCGAGACCGCCCCAATCGAAAGTCATTTCCTGGAGTTCACACTCGCCGCCGCGATCGCAAACGGGGCAATCAAGCGGGTGGTTGGCGAGCAGAAACTCGGTCATGCCACGCTGCGCCTTCTCGATCTCCTCGCTCTGCGTGGTGACGATCATGCCGTCCGTGCAGGTGATGGTGCAGGACGTCTGTAGCTTCGGCATCTTCTCGATGCGCACGAGACACATGCGGCACGACGCCTGTAGCTGGAGATCCGAGTAGTAACAGAACGACGGTATATCGAAACCTTTTTCGCGGCAGACATCGATCAACCGCGCGCCTTTCGGCACCTGGAAGTCTTTGCCGTTAATAGTAACTTTGACCAGATCTGTGGACATCTGCTTTTTATAAATCCGTATGATCCGTGGCTAATCTTCGTTTGAAATCTCCGGGGAATCTCTTAATCGCTGACTGGATGGGCCATGAAGCCGCATCCCCCAACGGGCAGAACGACTTGCCCTCGATGTTGTCACAGAGATCGAGCATGAGTTGCGCGTCTTCAGGACGCCCGCCGCCCTTGTCGATCCGTTTAAATACTTTCACGAGCCAGTCAGTGCCTTCACGACACGGCGTACACCAGCCACACGACTCGTGTTTATAAAACTCAGTCAAGTTCTTGGTCGACTCGAAGATGTCAACCGTTTCATCCATCACGATGAAGCCGCCCGAACCAACACTCGAACCCGCCGCGACAAGACCTTCATAATCCATGCGCACGTCTTTGCCGATGATCTGATCGGCGCGCATGATGTAGACCGACGAGCCGCCCGGAATTACAGCTTTGAGTTGCTTGCCGTCGAGCATGCCGCCGCAGTCTTCCATGATGAACTTTTCCATGTCGTCGTAGCCCATCGGCAGTTCGTAGACGCCGGGACTGTTGACGTGACCAGACACGGACCAGAGTTTTGTGCCGCCGCTCTTCTCGGTGCCGAGTTTTTGATAAGCCTCGCCGCCCATCTTGATGATGTCGGGCACGGCGGTGAGCGTCTCGACGTTATTCACGACTGTCGGCGCCGCATACAAACCCGAAACAGCAGGGAAGGGAGGCTTCATGCGCGGATGGCCACGCAGCCCTTCGAGTGAACTCAGCAACGCCGTCTCTTCGCCACAGATGTAAGCGCCTGCGCCGGTGTGCGTGTAGATCTCGCAGGCGAAGTTTGAACCGAGAATGTTGTTGCCGAGAAGCCCGGCCGCGCGCGCTTCGTCCAGCGCCACGTCCATGATGTCGATCAGGTACCGGTACTCGCCGCGCGTGTAGATGTAATTCGTCTTCGCGCTCAGCGCGTAGGCGGCGATCAGCATGCCTTCGATCAGCATGTGTGGATCGCGTTCCATCAGGTAACGATCTTTAAAGGTGCCCGGCTCGGATTCGTCCGCGTTACAGACAACGTACTTCGGTTTGGGCGAGTCTTTCGGAACGAAGCTCCACTTCATCCCGGTGGGAAATCCCGCGCCGCCACGCCCGCGCAGTGCCGACTTCTTCACCTCGTTGATCACATCGTCAGGCGACATCGAGTCGAGCACTTTCTTGATCGCTTCGTAGCCTCCATTTGCCCGATAGACGCCGAGGGAGCGCGAGTTCTCGAGATGAACTCGTCGCAGTTGTAGTGGTTCACAGCCGATAGCTTCGATACGCATTAGGGCAGTTGGTCCAATATTTGATCGATCTTTTCCGGCGTCAGGTTTTCGTGATAATCGAAGTTGAGCTGAAACATCGGCGCCGTGCCGCAGGAGCCGAGGCATTCGACTTCGCTCAACGTGAAACGACCATCAGCCGTTGTTTCGCCCGGCTTGATGCCGAGTTTTTGCGAACAGTAATCCGTGATCTTTCCCGCGCCGCGAATCTTGCACGACAACGTTCGACAGATCTGAATGTGATACTTGCCTATCGGCTGCGTGTGGATCATCGAGTAGAAAGTGGCGACTTCCCAGATATCGGTGACGCGCAACATCAAACGACGCGCGAGATAGAGCACACCCGGCGGATCGAGATAACCACGTTCACGTTGCACGATGAACATCAACGGCAGGATCGCGGAACGCAGCACCGGATACTTCGCGAGGTGACGATCAATCTCCGCCTCAACTTCGGGAGAAAACGTCGCCGGCTCGACCCCGAGATTGACGGGTTGAGACAGTGGTTGAATATTTACGAGCTGCGTACTCATCAGGTATTAGCCACAGATAACGCGGTTTATCTATCAATCTCTCCTAACACGACATCCAACGAACCGATGATCGCCACGATGTCCGCTACCATTTCACCTTCAGCCATCATCGGCAGCGCCGAGAGGTTGACGAAACTCGGACCACGGACGTGAACACGATTCGGTTTTGGACCACCATCGGATTTGATGTAAACCCCAAGCTCGCCTTTCGAGCCCTCGATCGGGTGATAGACCTCACCGGCCGGAACGTCGAAACCTTCGGCAACGATCAGGAAGTGATGAATGAGTGCGTCCATGTGACTCTTCATTGCTTCACGATCCGGTAGCACTACTTTCGGCGCATCAGCTTTGACCGGTCCGGGCTGCAAACGCGCGAGCGCCTGCGTCGCAATCTTGTGCGACTCTTTCATCTCACGCATCCGCACCATGTAACGTGCCCACACGTCGCCATCGGGTTCGGTCGGCACTTCAAAATCATAGTCCTCGTAACCGCTGTAAGGATTTGCGCGGCGGATGTCGAGATTCACACCGCTGCCGCGCAAGCATGGACCGGAGAGTCCCCAGTCAATCGCATCTTCAGCCGAGATCCTGCCGATGCCCTGTGTACGGTTCTGAAAAATTCGATTGCCACTCAGCAGCGTGTGAAACTCATCGACAGCCTTCGGAAAGTAATCGAGAAACTGCTTGCAGCGATTCTCGAAACCGGCCGGCAGATCCATCATCAAGCCGCCGATGCGAAAGTAAGACGGCGTCATACGGCCACCTGAAGCGGCCTCGATCAGGTTCAGGATCTTTTCGCGTTCGCGGAAGCAATAAAAGAAGACTGTCATCGCACCGATGTCGAGCGCGTGTGTTCCGAGCCAGACGAGATGCGAGGCGATGCGTTGCAGTTCACACATCAACACGCGAATCGTTTGCGCACGTGTTGGAATCTCGAGACCGAGCAACTTCTCCGCGGCCATAACGTAGCCGAGATTGTTGCCGAGCGGATTGAGATAATCCATCCGGTCAGTGATCACGATCCCCTGCTGGTATTTCTTGTATTCGAATAGCTTCTCCATGCCGGTATGGAGATAGCCGATGTCAGGAGTTGTCTTTACCACCATCTCACCATCGAGAACCAATTCGAGACGCAGAACGCCGTGCGTCGATGGGTGTTGCGGACCCATCGAGATCGTCATCTGCGTGTCGAGCGGCTGATCGATGATTTCAAACTGTGGTGGAATAGTTGCCGAGCTCATTTCAAGCTATATGGTTCGTAGCCGCGTAATGGAAAATCCTTGCGCAACGCGTGTCCCTGCCAATCATCAGGCAGCAGAATGCGACGCAGATCGGGATGGCCGTCGAAGATCACGCCAAACATGTCAAACGTCTCGCGCTCGTGCCAATTCGCCGTTCGCCAAACACCGGTGACACTCGGCACGTGAGTGTCGTCCTCGTTCAGCACGACCTTCAAACGAATGCGATGGTATTTAGTGGTTGAAAAAAGGTGGTAATTGACTTCGAAGCGCGGCTCTTCTTCAACGCCGCGATCCGCACCGCAAATGTCAGATAGAAAATTAAACTGTCCTTCAGGCCACGTCTTCAAAAACGAGCACGCAGCGACGATATGTTCGCGCGGCACAATGATCGTCGTCTCGCCGAAGGCGTAGATAACTTCGCTGATCCATTCGGGATGCTCATGCTGTAACGCCGTCACTAACGGTGACGGCGTCGTGTCGGGACTTGGAACCTGTTCTGACATCCGCGCTGCTTGCTCTACTCTCTACTCTTAAGAAGAACGACGCCGTTCGTGTCTCGAAGCGATCGTATAAGGCCGTGATTCCGGCAGCGTGTTCTGCCGCGCTGTTGAGCCATCGGTCACTGGCAGCGTACCCGGCACAACCGCCTGTCGTGCTTCGTCTTCGGGTACGTCTCTGCGATCGCGGACGCTCTCTTTCATGACTTTGTCCTGAAGCATCATCACGGCATGAATCAGCATTTCAGGACGCGGCGGACAACCCGGAATATACACATCGACGGGCACGATCTTGTCGACACCCTGAACGATTGCGTAGTTATCAAAGACACCGCCGGACGTGGCACACGCGCCCATCGAGATCACCCATTTCGGTTCCGGCATCTGGTCGTAAATGCGGCGCAGCACTGGCGCCATCTTCCGTGAGACGCGTCCGGAGACGATCATCACGTCCGCCTGTCGCGGGCTCGCGCGAAACACTTCCGCGCCGAAACGCGCGAGATCGTTTCGCGACGTGGTCGCGTTCATCATCTCGATGGCGCAACAGGCGAGGCCAAAAGTCGCCGGCCACAGCGACGACTTACGCGCCCAGTTAATGAGCGAGTCGAGCCGCGTGGTCAAAACCTCCGGCAAAGCTTCAGCTATGACATTTTCGAGACCCATTTAAACTTCCTTACGCTGCGGTCCGTTTTTGTTCCATCCGGCGCGCCTCGAGGTCGGCGAGAGCTCGAGCCTCCGCTTCAGCTTCACGTCGCGCGCTCTCGCCCCAGTCAAATGCGCCCTTCTTCACCACATAGATGTAACCAACGAAGAGCAGCCCGACGAAGATCATCATCTCGAGATAGACAAACGTGCGCATCGCCGCGCCCTGTGCCGCCAGTGCCTTGTAGACCACCGCCCAGGGCACCAGAAAGATCACTTCTATATCGAACAAAATGAAGATCATCGCGATCAGGTAGAACTTCACCGAGAAACGTTCACGTGCTGATCCTACCGGGTCTTTGCCACACTCGTATGGCATCAACTTCGTTTTTGTTCGTTTTCGTTGTCCAACAAGTTGGGAAAGGAGGACGTTGCCCACCGCGAAGCCGCCGGCGACGATGAACATCAGCAGAATTGGCAAAT
>JBKPJP010000258.1:0-11525 GCA_046730735.1 Acidobacteriota bacterium
TTCTTAAAATGGGTTTCTTTTGTGCTTTTTGTGCCTTTTTGTGGCTGAGGGGATTTTTATGGATTCATTAATCAAAGACATTCGTTACGCCGTTAGAAGCCTGATCAAGCGGCCGGGGTTTATGGCGATCGCGGTGATCACGCTGGCGCTGGGAATCGGGGCGAACACGGCTATCTTCAGCCTCGTCAATACGGTATTGCTGCGTTCGTTGCCGGTCGATCGGCCAAACGAGATCGTCTCGGTTGCCGTGCGCGGCAAGGACGATTCGATCTCCGCGTTTTCGTATCCCAATTACAAAGACTTTCGCGATCGTAACGAGGTGCTTGACGGGTTGCTCGTGTATCGCTTCGTGCCTCTGAGCCTGAGTCGTAGCGGAGTGAATGAACGCATCTGGGGTTATGAAGTCTCGGGAAATTATTTCGACGTGCTCGGCGTGAAGGCAGTGCAGGGCCGCACGTTTCTCCCGGAAGAAGACAAGACGAAAAACTCTCACCCGGTCATCGTGCTCAGCTACGACTGCTGGCAGCGACGTTTCAACGGAGCCGCGGACGTTGTCGGCAGGGAAGTGCTCATCAACAATCACCAGTTCCAGGTTATCGGCGTAGCTCCGCAAGGTTTCAAGGGCACTGAGTTTGTCTACACGCCCGAGATCTGGTTGACAGCTTCGATGATTGAATGGGTCGAACCGGGAGCGACCTGGATCGATCACCGCAATACGAAAAACTTCTTCGGAGTCGGTCGTCTCAAGAGCGGCGTCAGTGCGAAGCAGGCCGAAGCCTCACTCAATCTGCTGGCCCAACAACTCGCGAAGGAATATCCCGACACAAACGAAGGTCAGACGATCACGATCACGGCGCCGGGATTCATCCTGCCCGACTTGCGCGGCGCCGTGGTCAATTTTTCGTGGGTGCTGATGGGCGCAGTTGGCCTCGTCCTGCTGGTCACGTGCACCAACCTCGCGGGCTTAATGCTTGCACGTGCGACCGATCGACGCAGGGAGATCGCGATTCGCCTCGCAATGGGCGCGAACCGGCTGCGCCTGATGCGGCAGCTCCTTACCGAAAGTATTTTGCTTTCGTTCGCCGGCGGCGTGGTAGGAGTCTTTCTTGCGCTCTGGATCCTTGACCTGCTGCTTGCCCTCAAGCCGCCGATCGATTTTCCGCTCGCGCTCGACGTGAGTGTCGACTGGCGCGTGCTTCTGTTTTCGCTCGCAGTGTCTATCGCAGCGGGTGCGATCTTCGGCCTCGCTCCGGCATTACAGGCGACGCGTCCCGACGTGTCGCGCGCGTTAAAAGACACCGCGGCCCAGGGCGGTGCAGCCAAAGGACGCTTGCGTAGTGTTCTGGTTGTGGCCCAGATCGCGATCTCGCTCATCGTGTTGATTGCAGCCGGACTCGTCGTGCGAACGTTACAGCAGTTGCAAACAATGAATCCCGGATTCGATGCGCGCAATGGATTGACGATGTCGTTTGATCTCGGACTGCAAGGCTACGACGACGCGCGTGGCCAACAGTTCTACCGGCAACTGACAGAACGTTTGCAGTCGCTGCCGGGCGTCGAATCGGCGGCAATTACGAGTTATATCCCGCTGAGTCTCAATTACAACAGTAACAACGTCTTCATTGAAGGCAAGCCTGCCGAACGCGGCGAAAACGTGCCTTTAGCAATGGTTGCTAGCGTTGGACCAAATTACTTCAAGACGATGAGGACCGCAGTTTTGCAAGGGCGCGAGTTTACCGAGCAGGACCAGGAGAAGTCGGAAGCGGTGGCGGTCGTGAATGAAACCTTTGTGCGGCGGTTGATGCCTGAATTGCAAAACACTGCCGAAGCGGTCGGCAAGCGCTTCAGCTTCAAAGGCGCGGGTGGTCCATTCGTTCGCATCGTCGGTGTGGCCGAAGCGGGTAAGTATTTCAATATCGCGGAAGTTCCGCGGCCGTTTGTCTGGACACCGATGAGCCAGGACTACAACTCGAGTGGCATTTTGATCGTGCGTACGAAGGGGAACCCCGAGCCGTTGTTTGCTTCGGTGCGCGGACAAGTGCAATCGCTCGATCCGACGTTGCCGCTGTTTGACGTGAAGACGTTGACTGAGCACATGAAGCTCGCGCTGTTTCCGGCGAAGGTGGCGGCGACGGTGTTGGGCGTGTTTGGACTCGTAGCGTTGATGCTCGCGGCGATTGGTGTTTATGGAATCACGTCGTATGCAGTCGCGCAGCGTACGCATGAGATCGGAGTGCGTCTGGCGCTTGGTGCGCAGTTGAGCGACGTGTTGCGACTCGTTCTTGGCCACGGGTTGAAGCTGACGATCATCGGCGCGGCGATTGGATTGCTTGGTGCGTTTCTCGTCACGCGTGCGATCACGAGTGTGCTTTATGGAGTGAGTGCAACTGATCCGATGACGTTTGGGTTGGTTTCGGTTGTGTTGATTGGTGTCGCGCTCGTCGCGAGTTATGTGCCGGCGCGACGGGCCACAAAAGTCGAACCTTTAATAGCACTCAGAAATGAGTAAGCCACGGATTACACAGATGGATACACTGATTAAAGACCTTCGCTACGGCGTTCGTAGTTTCCTGAAGCGACCCGGATTTCTGGTGATTGCGATCTCGACTCTGGCGCTGGGCATTGGCGCCACGACCGCGATGTTTACGGTCGTGAACTCGGTGTTGTTACGGCCGTTGCAGTTTCCTGAGCCGGAACGGATCGTGCTCTTCGAAGGAATCAATCCGCGACAGGGAATTACAGAAAGCAACATGTCGGTGCCTGACCTCGTCGACTGGCAACAGCAGAGCCAATCGTTCGAACAGATCGCGGCGTTTTTTACGGGCGGCGTGTTTATGAGCACCGGCGATGAGGTTGAGCGCTTGCGCGCGGCCGGCGTCTCCGCGGAGTTCTTTTCGCTTTTCAAAACTAATCCGCTCAGCGGCCGCTTCCTGCAGGCGGATGACGCGCAGCCAGGCCGCGACACTGCTGTTGTGATCAGTCACTCGTTGTGGCAGCGACGCTTCGGCGGGACCGCAGATGTCGTCAATCGCAAAGTAACTTTGAACGGCAAGCCGGCAGTGATTGTGGGAATCATGCCGCCCGGGTTCACTTATCCAAACGATTGCGAAACGTGGACACCATTCGCGTTAAGTGCCGCCCAGGAACGCCGCGACAATCGTTACGTGAACGTCGTAGCGCGACTTAAGCCCGGTGTGTCGATCTTGCAGGCGCAGACGGATGTGGCCACGATCAACCAGCGTCTCGCGCAGAACTACGTTGATACAAACACCGGTTGGGACGCGCGTCTGACTGAGTTGCGCGAGAGTATGGTCGGCGAGTTGAGAACATCGCTTCTGATCCTGCTCGGCGCGGTCGCGTTTGTGTTGCTGATCGCATGTGCGAACGTAGCGAATCTTCTGCTCGCGCGAGCGGCGTACAGGCAAAAAGAGATCGCACTGCGCACGGCGTTGGGCGCCAGTCGCATGCGCGTGGTTCGTCAACTGCTGACTGAGAGCGTGATGCTTTCGATAGTGAGTGGTGTCGCCGGGCTCGCGTTGAGTCTCTGGTTCGTCAAGCTGTTGACTGCGATCACTCCGCCGGACGCGCCGCGGTTTAGTGAGATTGGAATCAACTGGCAGGTGTTTGCGTTCACGTTTGCCGTGACAATCCTCGCCGGGATTTTGTTTGGACTCGTCCCGGCGCTGCAAACTTCGCGACCGAATCTCAACGCGACGTTGAAGGACAGTGGGCAGCGTGGGTCTGAAACCGGCGGGCGCAATCGCGTTGGTAGTTTGCTAATCGTTTCCGAGATCGCCCTCTCGTTCATCCTGCTCGCGGGCGCCGGTCTGCTGATCAAAAGCTTTCTGCACCTGCGAGAACTGAGTCCCGGCTTCAATGCTGACAACGTGCTCGCGATGCGTTTGACGCTACCGCCCGGGAAGTACAAGCAGGGCGAACCACGCGCACAGATCTACCAGCAGTTGGTCGATCGTGTGAAGCAGACGCCCGGGGTGCAGTCAGCGGCGCTCGTGCTCAGTCTTCCGCTCGGTGGTGATTCGTTTAACGTCGGCCGCGGTGTGATCCGTGAAGGTCGTCCAATGACGCCTGAGGAACAGACAAACGCGCAGCATCTTCCAATCTCGCCCGACTACTTTCAAACACTTCAGATCCCGTTGAAAGCGGGAAGGACATTCACGGACCAGGACAATTTCCAGTCAACGAAAGTCGTGATCGTGAATGAGACGATGGCGCGAACGTTATGGCCCAACGAGAATCCGATTGGCCGGCGACTCACGGTCTGGCGCGACGAGAAGTTTCCGCGTGAAGTTGTCGGTGTTGTCGGTGATACGAAGTCTTCGCTCGACAAAGAACCGGGACAACAGATGTATGTCCCGTACGCGCAGGATGCGAACTGGGGCAGTCTCTCGCTCGTCGTGCGCACGGCAGGCGAGCCAACCGCGCTCGCCGGTTCGGTGCGTGAAGCGATTCGCGCTATCGACAAAGGTGTTCCGACCTATAACCTCAAGACGCTGAACGACGTGGTTACTACATCGGCGGCGCCGCGTCGTATACCGATGTTGCTGTTGAGTGCGTTTGCGGGAGTGGCGATGTTACTCGCGATGCTCGGTATCTACGGCGTCACTTCTTATTACGTGACGCAGAGAACGCACGAGATCGGTGTGCGCATGGCGCTCGGCGCGCAGATTGTTGACGTACTCAAACTCGTGTTGCGCCGCGCGATGTGGCTGGCTGCGATCGGAATCGGGATCGGAGTCGCTGGTGCGGTGGCAGTCACGCGCTATCTGACGAGCTTGTTGTTTGGTGTGAAGCCGATCGATACGTCCACGTTTGTCGCGGTCGCAGTGGTGTTGGCGGTTGTAGTTTTTGTGGCGTGCCTGGTGCCGGCGCGGAGGGCTGCGAAGATCGATCCTTTAGAGGCGCTTCGCTAATTGCCGATTGCCGATTGCCGATTTGGCGGTTTGGTCACATTTCGCGTGGTCACGGTGTTAACTATTTAAATCGGCAATCGGCAATCGGAAATTGGAAATATCAACATGGAAACATTAATTAACGACATTCGTTACGGGGTTCAAGGTTTGCTCAAACGGCCGGGCTTCACGGCCATCGCCTTAATCACGCTCGCACTCGGTATCGGCGCCAATACCGCGATTTTCAGCGTTGTTAACGCCGTTTTGCTCCGGCCCCTCCCGTTTCGCGATCCGGATCAGCTCGTGATCGTTTGGGAAGACGCGACCTTCGCGGGCTTCCCGCACAATACGCCCGCGCCCGCAAACTACGTCGATTGGAAAACACAAAACCAGTCGTTCGTTGACATGGCCGCGAGCCATGAGACGAGTTTCAATCTCACGGGTGACGGCGAGCCCGAACGTGTTGCGGCATATTCGGTCAATGCTAATTTCTTTCCGCTCTTCGGCGTGCAGCCGCTACTCGGCCGCGGCTTTTCAGAGGAAGAAGATCGTCCGGGAGCGAACAACGTCGCCGTGCTCAGTTACAGTCTCTGGCAGAGTCGCTACGGCGGTGACCGACAGATTCTCAATCGCGACATCCAGCTAAACGGAGAGAAGCACACGGTTATCGGTGTGATGCCGCCGAGCTTTCAGTTCTTTGAAAAAGACGTGCGCTTGTGGGTGCCGCTGGCGTTGGACCAGGAAGATCTCGCGAATCGCGGTGGTCACTACCTGAAAGTCGTGGCGCGTTTGAAACCGGGAGTCACGATCGCGCAAGCGCAGGCTGACATGGACGCTATCATGCGTCGCATCGGCGCCGACCATCCGGGGGAAACGATGGAAGGAAAAGTCGGAGCGGTGGTAATGCCGCTGCGCGAGCAGATGGTGGGTGAGTCGCGTGGTTCATTGATCGTGCTGCTGGTCGCAGTGGCTTTTGTACTACTCATCGCTTGCGCGAATGTCGCGGGACTTTTACTCGCGCGCGCAGTCGGACGCCGCCGGGAGATCGCATTGCGTGTCGCGTTGGGCGCGGGGCGCGGCCGTGTCATCAGACAACTTTTGACTGAGAGCCTGTTGCTCGCCGCTGTTGCGGGTGTGCTCGGATCGTTGCTCGCCTACTGGAGTTTTACGTTCCTGCAAGGGCTCGTCCCGGAAGAGATGGCTCTATCAACCCCGCTGAATCTAGACACGCGCATCCTTGCATTCACGCTTCTGATCTCAATCGTTACAGGAATCATTTTTGGACTCGTGCCGGCGTTACAGGCAGCGAACATCGATCTTAACGAGGCGTTGAAACAGAGCAGCACGCGCACGACTTCAACCGGTCGTTTGCGCGGCGCTATGATCGTGTTTGAAGTAGCCCTCTCGCTCGTGTTGCTGGTCGGCGCAGGCCTGCTGATTCAGACTCTCTTCCAACTCTTCCGGCAATACTCGGTACTCGAACCTGAAAAGGTTTTGACGATGCGCACGATCCTGCCGCGCGAGAAGTACAAAGAACCGCAACAGCGCGACAACTTCTACCAGCAGGTACTGCAACGCGTCGAACATCTTCCCGGAGTGGTTTCAGCCGGGTACAGCACTTCGATTCCGCTCGTGTGGAAAGGCGGCACGAGTGGTTTTTATCCGGAGGGAATCACGTCGCCGATTCCCGGTATGGCTTACGACGCGAATCATCGCCAGGTCAGTGCTGACTATTTGCAGACGATGAATGTGCCGTTGCGCTCCGGTCGTTACTTCACATCCAGCGATAACGCGCAATCGATGCGGGTGGCGATCATTAACGAAACAATGGCGCGACAGTATTGGCCGGGCGAGAACGCGTTGGGCCGTCGCTTCAAATTGGGTGGTCCGGAAGACACTGATGTGCCGTGGGTTCAGATCGTCGGCATCGTCGCAGACATTCGCCAGATGGGGCTCGATGAACCGGTGAAGGCGGAGATGTATTTCCCGTACCAGCAGGGACAGATGACGTTTTACACGCCGCGCGACCTTGTGATTCGCACGAGTGGTGATACGAGTGGTCTCGTCGGTTCAGTGCGCCACGTGATTCGTGAAGTCGATCCGGATCAACCGGTTTCGAATATCGCTACGATGGCGGAGGTGCTGGGAACGGAAGCAGCGCAGCGACGGATGGGAATGATCATGCTTGTGGGGTTCGCGGCGCTTGCGTTGTTACTCGCGTCACTCGGTATTTACGGAGTGCTTGCTTATTTCGTGACGCAGCACACCGCGGAGATCGGTGTGCGACAGGCGCTCGGCGCTACACCACGCAACATCCTGGTGCTCGTGTTGAAGAAAGGGATGGGACTGACGCTCGCGGGTATTGTCATTGGTTTGATCTGTTCATTTGTACTGACACGGTTGATGAGTTCGCTGCTGTTCGGCGTGAAGGCATCGGATCCGTTGACGTTTGTGACGGTGCCGTTAGTGCTTGGACTCGTGGCGTTGTTTGCGTGTTTGATTCCGGCGCGTCGCGCGACGCGGATCGATCCACTCGTGGCTTTGCGATACGAATGAAGACCATCCACAGATTACACAGATTAAATAAAAAATCTGCGTAATCTGTGGATAGGGAGGTCGCTATGAACACTCTACTGCAAGATCTCACTTATGGCGTGCGAATGCTGTTGAAGCATCCGGGTGTGAGTGCGATTGCGGTGATAACGCTCGCGTTGGGTATCGGCGCGAACACCGCGATCTTCAGTGTTGTCAATGCTGTCCTGCTCAATCCGCTCCCATATAAAGAACCGGACCGGCTCGTCTCGCTTTGGGAGAACGTGCCGGGCCACGGTCGCTGGCGCGCCGCACCCGCAAACTTCTTCGACTGGAAGAAGCAGAACACTGTCTTCGAAGATGTCGTGGCGTTTGGACAGGGTTCGATTACGCTCACGGGCGTGGGCGAACCCGAGCAACTGATCGGAGCACGCGTGAGCGCCGGTTACTTCGCGGTTGTTGGTGTCGAGCCGCTCGTGGGCCGGTCCTTCGCGCCCGAAGAATATGAGGTCGGCAAGGAACAAGTCGTCATTCTGGGCCATGCGATTTGGCAACGTCGCTTCGGCGGGGATCGTGGGATCATCAATCGCAACGTCACGCTTGATGGGTCGAGCTTCACAGTTGTCGGCGTCATGCCGCCCGGAATCTATCCTGTTTCGCCGACAACTTCCGGACGTCTCAACTTCGACGAGAAGGCGCAGAACTTCTGGATACCGATGTCGTTCACGGCCGGTTGGGCCGGGGTTCGATCCGCGCACGTGCTCGGCGTCGTGGCGAGGCTCAAACCGGGCGTCACTCTTGAGCAAGCCACCGCGGAAATGAACACGCTTGGAGCTCGGCTCGAACAGGAACACGTTGAAAATCGAGGCGAGGGAATCATCGTCAGCCAGTTTATGAATGAGGTGGTCGGGAATGTCCGGCCGGCTCTGTTGACACTGCTGGGCGCTGTTGCGCTCGTTTTATTGATTGCGTGCGCGAACGTCGCGGGACTGTTGTTGGCCCAACATGCGGGACGCAGTAAAGAGATCGCGATTCGCGCGGCGCTCGGAGCCGGACGTGTGCGTCTGGTGCGGCAGTTTTTTATCGAAGGACTGTTGCTTTCGTTGTTCGGAACGGTTGCGGGACTCGCGATCGCAGCGGCGGGTACGAAGGTGTTGTTGCAGTTTGTTCCGGCTGGTGTTCCGCGTCTCGGGCACGTGAGTCTCAACTGGCAGGTGCTCGGGTTCACGATGTTGATCTCGCTCGGCACGTGTTTGATTTTTGGTTTGGCGCCGGCGTGGCAGGCTTCGAAACCCGATCTGCACAACGCGCTCGAACAAAGCGGGCGCACTTCAGGTCCCGGAGCAAGTCGGATGCGGTTCCGGCAAGCGCTCGTCGTGTTTCAGGTCAGTGTAGCTGTGATGCTCGTGATCGGCGCCGGGCTTTTAATCAAAAGTTTTTGGCGACTACAGCAAGTTGATCCCGGATTTCAGGCGGAAGGAGTGCTGTCGGCTGAACTGACTCTGCCCGCCTTGAAGTATTCGAAGGAACAGATCAACAACTTGCACAAACAGTTGCTTGAGCGCATTTCGGCAGTGCCGGGTGTAAAGACAGCGACGCTCGCTTACGATCCTCCGTTGACCTCCAACTGGCTCGACTCGTTTGAGATTGAAGGCCGGGTTTTGCCGCCGGATAGTCGTTCGTTGTCGGCGAACTTCATTCCGGTTGGACCAGACTATTTCGACACGGTTGGCGTGCGGCTGGTGGCGGGTCGCAAGTTTACGCCGCAGGACGATCAGGATCATCCCGGCGTCGCAATCGTCAACGAATCGTTTGTTAAGCATTACTTTCCGAACGAGAACGCCCTTGGTCAACGGATGAAGCCTGGACCACCGGGAAGAATCTGGCGAGGTGAGAAGCTCGTCTCGTTTGAGATTGTCGGCATTGCTCACGATGTGAAGCTGGCGGGACTGGATGCGCCGTCCGAACCGGCTTACTACCTGCCGGCCTCACAAGCGCCGCTCGAAGACATGATGATCCTCGTGCGCACGACGACCGATCCGTTATCGATTGTTGGTGCTGTGCGTCAGGCTGTGTGGACTATCGATCCGAATCAACCGATCGCGAATATCAGCACGCTCGAGAAAGCGGTTGACGACAGTATCGCGCAACGCCGGCTCAACATGTTGCTGATGGGATTGTTCGGTGGTCTCGCGATGCTGCTTTCGGCTGTCGGTATTTATGCGTTGTTGTCGCACGCGGTGACGCAGCGCACGCAGGAGATGGGGATACGAATGGCGCTCGGCGCACGCGTCGGCGACGTGTTGAAGCTCGTGTTGCGGCAGGGCATGGCGCTCGCGCTCATAGGCGAAGCGATTGGATTGGTCGGGGCGTTTGTGTTGACGCGTTTGATTCGCGGGTTGTTGTTTGGCGTCACGCCGAACGATGCGACGACGTTCGTCGTAGTCGGTGGTGTGTTGGCGGTAGTTGCATTGTTGGCTTGTTATATTCCGGCGCGGCGCGCGACGAAGGTCGATCCGTTGGTGGCTCTCAGATACGAATGAGGTCCTGGGCCAGGGCAGCGCCAAAGGCGCGACATATAACAGCCAGGGGCCAAGCGCGAAAGCGCGCCATACGATAGCGAGGACAGCGCCAAAGGCGCGCCATACGATAGCAAGGGCAGCGCCAAAGGCGCGGAATATGATAGCCAGGGTAGCGCCAAAGGCGCGGAATATGATAGCCAGGGTAGCGCCAAAGGCGAGCCATACGATAGCCAAGGCAGCGCCAAAGGCGCGCAATACGATAGCCAGGGCAGCGCCAAAGGCGCGGAATATGATAGCCAGGGGCAAGCGCGAAGCGCGTCGCCCCTGGTTAGCACCCCCAAAAAGGCGCGCCAAGGCCTGAAAGGCCGAAATAGTATTACGCCCCTTCAGGGCTGCGTCGCATTTTTTGATTTTTGATCCAGGGGCGACGTCCCGACAAAGTCGGGACTTGCCCCTGGCTATCATATCTCGCGCCTTCGGCGCTACCTGGTCCGCGCCTTCGGCGCTATTAGGCAAATAAGATGCTCAATGATCTGCGCTACGGCGCGAAGATGCTGTTGAAGAACAAGGGCGTCACTGCTGTCGCGATGCTCTCGCTGGCCGTCGGTATCGGGGCCAACTCCGCGATCTTCAGTCTCGTCAATTCAATCTTGTTTCGCCCGCGAGCCGTTGCCCACCCGGAACAACTCGTCGAACTGTACGTCGGTGAGGCGAGCCAGCCGTATCAAACGACTTCTTACCCCAGCTATCTCGAGCTGCGCGATCGTAACGAAGTCTTCACCGGACTGGCTGCGTATAGCATTCAACAGCTCAAGCTCGCTGGTCCAAATGGCGTCGAAGAGATCATCGGTGAAGCCGTCTCGGGTAACTACTTCGACGTGCTCGGAATCGTTCCTCACAAAGGCCGCACCTTCTCTGCCGACGAAGATCTCGTGCCTCGCAAAAATCCCGTCGCAGTCGTCAGTTACGATCTCTGGCAAAGACGCTTCAGCTCCGATCCGGAACTCGTTGGCAAAACGATCACGCTCAACGAACAGCCATTGACTGTGATCGGCATCGCACCGCCGCAATACACGGGCATGATCCGTGGTCTCGGCATCGACGTCTGGATCCCTACAATGATGGTGCCGGCGATGTCTCACACCACGGGTGACGCAATGGTCACGAGTCGTGGTAACCGCTGGCTTATGCTCGTCGGCCGGCTCAAACCCGAAACGACTCTCGCACAGGCACGCGCGCGTTTCGATCTCTTCACACGCGACATGCAAGCCGCACATCCCGAAGAGTGGCTGCGGAAACGTTCGGAGAATGGTGCGGTGCGCGCGCTCTCGATCACGGTCCTGCCCGACAGTGAGACTCGTATTCACCCCGGCATGCAATCAGCCGCGTACGGCATTGCCGCTCTGCTCTTCGTTATCGTCAACCTCGTCCTGCTGATCGCCTGCGTGAATCTCGCGAGCATGTTGCTGGCTCGCGCAGTGACGCGGCGAAAAGAGTTGGCTGTGCGACTCGCTATCGGTGCCAGTCGCTTTCGTCTTATTAGACAACTATTGACCGAAAG
>JBKPJP010000259.1:0-7421 GCA_046730735.1 Acidobacteriota bacterium
CAGATTTTGAGTCAGCCTGCAAAGGCCAAACTCGTTCATACTGGACCTTGTCCAGTTTCAAATCGACTTTGGGGAGACCCGGCTTCATAGTTTCAGGGGCAAGTCCCGACTTTGTCGGGACGTCGCCCCTGGATCAATACACAAAAATGAGACGCAGCCCTGAAAGGGCGTAATACCTTATGTTGGCCCTTCAGGGTTCGCCCCTGGTGCGAAAACCCGAGAGCCGCCAAGGCCTGAAAGGCCGAAATACAGTATTACGCCCTTTCAGGGCTGCGCCGACTTTTTGATTTTGTTACCAGGGGCGACGTCCCGACAAAGTCGGGACTTGCCCCTGGCTGTCATATTCCGCGCCTTTGGCGCTGCGGTCCAGATGCTTGCGACGTTTGTGCAACGCCAAGATGTAAGGCGCTGTAACGAGGACGTAACCTCAGCGAGGTATGTTGTCCAGTAAAGGGAGAATTTATGAACGAACAAGAAACTTTCGTGGTCCAATGCGTCTGGTGTGGCGCGAGGATTCGCGACGATAAAGAAGAGGACACGACCGCCGTATGCCTGACTTGTTTCTACCAGATCCTGAACAACCACCTTCACGCGCAGAAGCAAACGGTCTACGGCGACTTCGTCAGCGACCGTTAATCCTCCGGCAATTCCTTCGGCGTTATAAACGACACCAACGTCCCGTCACCGACTTTAATACCCTTCCAACTCTCAACATCCAACCGAATCTTGGCCAGAGCACAAGTCGGCATTCGCCGGTGTTCGCCGCTCAAATAGGCCACCAACTCTTCAAAGCCGGGATTGTGTCCAATCATCATCACTGCTTCTTTGTCATCAGGAATTTCAGAGACAACTTGCAACAGATCGCGCAGCGAAGCTTCGTAAATACGCTGTACGAAATTTACATCAACTTTCAAGTTGGAATGCTTCAACACAATCTCCGCCGTCTCGCGTGTACGCGCGGCAGGAGAGCAAATCACCAAAACCGGCAGCGGCTTTTCGTCAGCAAGCCGTTTGCCGATTTGTTTCGCAGCGTCGCGGCCACGGCCCTTCAACGGCCGATCGAAGTCACGCAACGAATCATCTTTCCAACTTGATTTGGCATGTCGTAAGAGGTACAAAGTTCGAGGCACGTTTCACACTCCTGTAACACGGATAACCTGGGCTCAAGCGCCAATGATTTCCTATGGACACCACCAATTTCCCGGCAAACTCTTCGTCGTCGAGGGTACTGACGGCAGCGGCAAGTCAACCCAGCTCGCTCTGCTTTATCAATGGTTGAAAGCCGAGGGCTATCCGGTCTTCTTCTCCGAGTGGAACTCGTCGCCCCTCGTCAAGGATACGACAAAACGCGCGAAGAAGCGTCACCTGTTCACACCCGCGACTTTTTCGTTGCTTCATGCAACCGATTTTGCCGATCGCACTGAGCGCGACATCATTCCGCCGCTCAAGGCCGGCGCTATCGTACTCGCCGATCGCTACATCTACACGGCTTTCGCGCGCGACGTCGTGCGCGGCTGCGATCGCGCGTGGGTAAGAGACGTCTACTCGTTTGCGGTCAAGCCAACTGTGGCTTTCTTTTTCAGAGCGCCGCTCGACGTCGCGATCGATCGCATCGTTTCCGGTAGACCACACTTAAAGTACTACGAAGCAGGCATGGACCTCGCTTGGGCCGACGACCCGGAAGACAGTTTCAAGATCTTTCAGGGGAAGATTCTCGAAGAATACGATCGCATGGTTTCAGAGTTTGGGCTGACAGTGATTGACGCGAGCCGCTCGATTGAACGACAGCAACGCGAGATGCGCCTGTTGATTAGCCAACACCTTAACAGGAAGAGGCGGAGAAAAACTTATCAATCCAAATCATAATTACGGAACGCCGCTACCAGGCGTCGAACAGGAAGAATACCCCGGCAAGCTGATCGTGATTGAAGGCACTGACGGCGTCGGCCGCTCCACTCACATCGCGTTGCTCCGCACGTGGCTCGAGTCGCGCGGTCACGCTGTGCTCGACACCGGCATGACGCGATCGATCCTGGCCGGCCGCGGTATCAAGGAAGCAAAGACCGGACACACGTTGGGCCGCCTCACGATGCAACTCTTCTATGCGACCGACTTTATCGATCGACTCGAAAACGAAATGCTGCCCGCGCTTCGTTCCGGATTCGTGGTCCTGACGGATCGCTACATTTACTCCGCGATGGCGCGTGCTGAAGTGCGTGGGATCGACTCCTCGTGGATTCGTTCGATCTACAGCATGGCCCTTGTGCCCGATGCTGTTTTCTATCTGCGCATCTCATCGCCGCAACAGCTCGTCGAACGCGTGCTCACTTCCGGTCGTGGTTTTGACTACTGGGAATCGGGGATGGACCTCGGTCTCGGCGAGGATTTTTACGACAGCTTCATCGCGTATCAAACGAGAATGCTCAAGGTGTTCGATCGCATGAGTTTGGAGTACAACTTTCACGTGCTCAATGCTTCGAAGTCGGTTCGCAGTGTTGCGTCGGATCTGCGCCGTGCTGTAACGAAGTTGATCGATGAGCCGGCGACGCCGAGTGAAGATAACGTCAGTCCCTTGATTCCGGTGCGCGAGAAGCCGGCTACTGCCAAGCCGGCGGCGAATGTAGTAGACCTCAACAAAGAGGCCCTCTCTTGAAGTTTGCGGCCATCGACATTGGCTCCAACTCAATCAAGCTCGTGGTGGTGGATGCTGCCGCAAGCGATTCGTTTGTAGTGCTCGCGCGCGAAAAAGAGACCGTCAGGTTGGGCCATGAGACACTTTTGAAAGGTCATCTCGGACGCGATGCAATACTCAGTGCGACGGATTGCATCCGGCGTTTTCAATCGATTGCTGAAGGGTGTGGCGCAGAACGAATCGTCACGATAGCCACCGCCGCTGTTCGTGAAGCTAACAACGCGGCGGACTTCATCAACGCAGTCGAACAAAAGGCCGGTCTTAAAGTTGAGATACTTTCGGGCATCGAAGAAGCGCGTTTGATTGGCCTCGCTGCGTCGCATGGTTGCAGTGCCAAAGGTGCGACAACACTCAACATCGATATCGGTGGCGGTTCAACTGAGATCTCGATCTTTCGTGATGGTGTGCCGCTGCGGTTGCACTCCATGAGACTGGGCGCTGTTGGTCTCACGGAACGTTATTTCAAGTCTGACCCGCCGGGTGGGGAAGCTGTGCGGGAGATGCAGTTTGAGATTCGTGCGGCGGTTGAGCATCCGGCGCGTGAGTTACATGATTGTAGCTGGGATAGCGTGACCGGCACTTCGGGGACGATCCTGGCGATTGGCAATACACTACGTGATTGGACCAGCAACGTGCGGATCGATGTCCGCGAACTGGCGCAGTTTAATGCCTCGCTTGCTGAGATGACGATTGCTGAACGTAGAAGCGCCGCGCGTATCACGCTACAACGTGCGGAGATCATCGTCGCCGGCGGTCTGATCCTCGAAGGGATCATGCGCGCACTCGGTATTGAATCGTTGACTACGTGTGAATGGGCTTTGCGTGAAGGAGTAATTATCGATCGTTTACGCGACTGGGATGTTTCACGCAAAGGCGCAAAGGAAGACGCAAAGGCCCAAAGTATTATTTAGGATCTTCTTTGCGCCTTTGCGTCTGTCCTTTGCGCCTTTGCGTGAGAAAACTTCTTAGGCTTTGTGAGCGGTTCGTCCCTCCAACAAATCGATCGCATGCGACAGCACTGGCGCAATCACTTCGAAACTCTCTTTCACAGCTTTCGGCGATCCCGGAAGATTAATAATCAACGTCCCCGCACGAACCCCGCAAACACCTCTCGAGATCATCGCCATCGGCGTCGCTTTCAGTGACTCGGCTCGAATCGCTTCCGCAACTCCCGGCGCCTCTCGTTCAATGACCCGCTGCGTCGCTTCAGGCGTATTGTCACGCGGTCCTAAGCCCGTTCCCCCCGTCGTAATGATCAGGTTCACATCATCGCGTTCCGAGAAATCTTTTAGCGCCTGGACGAGCGGCTCGAGATCGTCGGAAAGTAACTTGCTCTCGACAACCTCAGCGCCAATCCCCGTGAGCAGTTGGACCAGCGCCGCCCCTGAAGCATCCTCTCGTTCACCACGTGAACACGCGTCGCTAACAGTGATAGCCACAGCCTTAATAGACATAAATTTAAGGATGCCACGGGCTCGTCCCGTGGAGTCTTACGTTTGCCGCTACATCAATATTTCCACCGAAACTTTTGGATGCCACGGGCTCGTCCCGTGGAGTCTCACGCTTTCTAGCTATAGAACGTGAACCTCCACGGCACAAGGCCGTGGCATCCGAAATGTTGCGCGGTGGGCGCTAAGTAGCGGCAAACATGAAACTCCGCGGGACAAGCCCGCGGTATCTTTCAAACCGAAGTTATCTGCTCGCGCGGAGTAGCGGCAACATGAAACTCCGCGGGACAAGCCCGCAGTATCTTCAAACCGAAGTTATCTGCTCGCGCGAAGTAGCGGCAAACATGAAACTCCGCGGGACAAGCCCGCGGTATCTTTCAACCGAAGTTTATCTGGTCGCGCGGATGTGTTCCTTGAGCCAACAGCGATCCATCACGACCAGCAACCCCGCGTCGAGCGCGCGCTGCGCGGCTTTGCGATCGACGACGCCCTCCTGCAACCAGACCGCCTTCGCACCGATCGCAATCGCCTGGTCAACAGCCTTCCCTGCCTCGTCCGAGCGGCGGAAGATATCGACCAGGTCAACCTTCTCCGGCACGGCAAGCAAGTCCGGATAAGACTTCTCACCAAACACCGACGTCTCGTTTGGATTAACAGGAATCACGCGGTAGCCGTTGCGTCTCATGTATCCCGAAACGCTGTGCGACGGTCGTGAAGGATCAGACGAAAGGCCCACGACTGCAATCGTGCGACATTCATCAAGTATGCGACGAATTGTTTCCGGAGAATTAAGCATTGACTGTTAGTGCATGCAACTCCTGAAGCGAATGCACGCTCGGACCGTTCTGCGCTCCCGCCGCCGCGATCGCTTCAATGAGCGCTAAGGCGCCGGTCATCGTCGTCACGCAAGGCACGTTGTACTGCAACGCCGCGCGCCGGATTGCCTGTTCGTCGTAATGTGAAGCACGACCAAGGGGCGTATTGATCACGAGGGATATCTCACCACGTTTGATGTGGTCCACGATGTTTGGTCTACCTTCGTTGACCTTGAAAACCGTTTCAACTTCCAATCCGACTTCGACCAGACGCGCCGCCGTTCCGAGTGTGGCGACAACATCGAAGCCCAAACGACTCAACCTGCGCGCCAGCAAAACGGCCGTGCCCTTGTCAACATCATTGACACTCAGAAACGCTTTGCCCGCGGAAGGCAACCCCACTCCGGCACCCGTCATCGCTTTTCCATAAGCCTCGCCGAACGTGTCGCCGATCCCCATCACCTCGCCGGTCGAATGCATCTCGGGACTCAACACCGGATCGACTCCGGGAAACTTCGCAAACGGAAACACAGGCGACTTGATAAAGAAACGCTTCACCGTCAACTCATCGGGCAATCCGAACGACTCGAGCTTCCGGCCCGCCATCACGAGCGCCGCGATACGCGCAATCGGAACACCCGTGGCTTTCGAAACAAACGGAACGGTTCGCGAAGCACGCGGATTCACTTCCAGCACATAAACGCGATGATCCTGGATTGCAAACTGAATGTTCATCAGTCCACTGACCGACAAGGCCTTCGCGAGTTTGCGGGTGTAGTGCCGCATCGTTTCGAGATGCTCCGGATCGATGCGCACGGGCGGCAGAACGCACGACGAGTCGCCGGAGTGAATACCCGCTTCTTCGATGTGCTCCTGAATTCCCGCAATCACACACGCCGTGTCGTCAGCAAGTGCGTCAACATCAAACTCGGCTGAGTGTTCGAGAAACTTATCGATCAGCACCGGGCGATCCGGTGTAAAGCCAACGGCGTTGCGCACGTACGTCTCGAGTGTTTCCTGATCATAGACGATCGCCATCGCGCGTCCGCCAAGCACATAACTCGGCCGGACCAGAACTGGATAACCAATGCGCGCCGCCACTTCGCGCGCTTCCTCAACTGACGCCGCCATGCCGTTTTCCGGCTGCGGAATCCCGAGCTCCTTGAGCAATGCTCCGAAACGTTTGCGATCCTCGGCGAGATCGATCGAGTCAGGCGACGTGCCGATCACTTTGACGCCCGCGTGGTGCAGTCGCATGGCGAGATTGAGCGGCGTTTGCCCGCCAAATTGCACGATCACGCCTTCAGGCTTTTCGACGTCGACGATGTTCATCACGTCTTCAAACGTGAGCGGTTCGAAATAAAGACGATCGGAAGTGTCGTAGTCAGTCGAGACAGTTTCCGGGTTGCAGTTGACCATGATGGTCTCGAAGCCGGCTTCGTGCAGTGCGAACGATGCGTGACAGCAGCAGTAGTCAAACTCGATTCCCTGCCCAATGCGGTTCGGCCCGGAACCGAGAATCATGATCTTGCGTTGATCGGTCGGCGCAGCTTCGTCTTCAGTTTCGTAAGTCGAATAGAGATATGGAGTGTGCGATTCAAACTCAGCGCCGCAGGTATCGACACGTTTGTAAACCGGAATCAGGCCAAGACTCTTGCGATACTCACGCACTTCATCTTCGGACCGTTCGGTTAGATACGCCAGGCGTCGATCCGACAACGCCACTTCCTTAAACGCGCGCAACTCGTCAACCGAAATATCCTCGAGCTTCCGGCCTTCGATGTCGCGTTGAATGTCCATCACCTGCTTCAGTTGATCTAGAAACCATGGATCGATGCGCGAGAGACGGTAGATCTCCGAGATGGGCCAGTCATGCTGGAGTGCGTAAGTTATATAAGAGAAGCGTTGTGAATTTGGTCTTGCCAACTTTCGTTGCAGCTCGTCATCCGAGATGTCTTCGAGTCGCAAAGGCTTGACTGCTTCGAGTGACCGCAAACCTTTGAAGAGCGCTTCTTTGAACGTGCGGCCGATAGCCATCACTTCGCCCACTGACTTCATCTGCGTGCCTAAAACATCTTCCGCTTCTCGAAACTTTTCAAAGTCCCACTTGGGAATCTTGGCGACGACATAATCGATTGTCGGTTCAAACGAAGCGGGCGTCTTGCGCGTGATGTCGTTGGGAATCTCGTCGAGTGTGTAACCGACCGCGAGCTTCGCGGCGATCTTCGCGATCGGAAATCCGGTGGCTTTCGAAGCCAGCGCAGACGAACGCGACACACGCGGATTCATCTCGATGATGCGAATCTCGCCGTTCTCAGGGTTCACTCCAAACTGAATATTCGAGCCGCCAGTTTCAACCCCAACTTTGCGAATCACTCTGATCGCCATGTCGCGCATCAACTGATACTCGCGATCAGTCAACGTCTGCGCGGGCGCCACTGTGATCGAGTCGCCCGTGTGTACGCC
>JBKPJP010000260.1:0-3277 GCA_046730735.1 Acidobacteriota bacterium
ACATCGGAATGATCGTCAAAATCAAACTCAGCCGCTCAAACTTCAGGTGCATGAAGTATGCCACGATCAGCGCCGCTTTGATGATCGAGAGGCCCAGCAGGATAATCAGCATCAGGTGAATCGGCATCGGCTTGTAAGCCAGGAAGATCTCGACGAGCGTCAATACTACGAGCCAGACCCAGATCGAGATGAACAGTTTGTTACTGCCTGCGAAATGTTCCTCAACGTGTGCGTGTGCAGTCATTTCGGTCCTCCGCCTTACAAACCGGTGTGATGGCCAACGTCAACCGACATGATGTAGATCAACGGGAACACAAACATCCAGACGAGATCGACGAAGTGCCAGTAAAGACCGCTGATCTCGACGTCTTCGTGCGTCAGCTTCTTGACGCGCGCGGCGACCACGCCGAGGTAAACCGCACCCGAAGCGACGTGGAACATGTGCAGTCCGGTGATGGTGAAGAACGTTGCCCCAAAGAGCGGCGAAGGTGGCACGCCGTCAGTCGAAGTAAATGCCTGGACCCAGTGTTCGGGCAGGTAGAACGGCCGCAGTCCTTCGTGAATCAGGTGATTCCACTCGATCAAGTGCAGCACGATAAACGCGGCGCCAAAAAAGATCGTGGCCAGGATCCACTTCCTCGCTTTTGCCTTGTCGCCCCTGCTTGAAGCTGACACGCCAAACACCATCGTCAAGCTCGACGACAGCAGGCAGAAAGTCATCACCGACGAAAAGACGATGCTCGGGTAGAAAGGAAATGGGGTCGGCCAGACGTTCGACGCGCGCAGATAGCTATAGCCGATCAGCAGCGCCGAAAACGTCAGCGAGTCGGAAACGATGAACAGCCACATTCCCAACTTGCGATGGCCCACGCGATAAGGAAGGGTGCCGCCTTCCCAATCCACTGCCGGGAAATGTCCCACCTGTGCTTCAGTGCTCACCTGTCACCTCCAAAGGAATAGCAGTAGGAATAGGTAGATCCAAAGAGCGAACATGAAATGCCAGTAAATCGAAACTGCATCCGCCATGCCTTGCCGTCGCGCCGGGTCTTCCGCGTGACGACGTGAACGCAACCACAAGAGACCGAGTCCTAATAAACCGCCGGCGACGTGTACCGCGTGCGCGCCAGTCAGCAGGTAGAAGAACGAACTATGCGGATGGGTCGAGATGTAAATTCCCTGCCGCGCCAGTTGTTGCCATGCGAATAGCTGCGAAGCCAGAAAGCCGAGGCCAAGCAGAACAGTCAGCGATAGATAACGGTTGTAGCTCGCAGACGAGTTTTGTTTTAGCTTGCGTCTCGCAATTTCAATCGCGACGCTCGCGAGCAGAAGCAGCGCAGTGCTGCCGAACATCACGCGTGGGACCGCGATCGGGAACCAGTCGTTCATCACGCCCGAACGCACGATATAGGCGCTCGAGAGCGACGTGAACAGCATCGCGATCGACGCGAGGCTCACGAGCATGCCGATCCGATAACGATTCCCCGTCGGGGTGTCTATTGCTACGTTCATTTTGCTTACCTGAGAATCAGTAATAGTCCAAACAGCCAGAGCCAGATGCCGTCCATCGTGTGCCAGTAGAGTCCGACGATTCCGGTCCACGTCAGATTCTTCTCGACCTGCAACGGCCACACGGGACGAAGACTGCGCAGCAGTATGTACAAAATCAACCCGATGCCGCCGAGCAGGTGCATGCCGTGCAGCGCCGTCGCGAGATAGAAAAACGTACTGCGCGGATGACCCGCAAAGTAAACACCTGCGTTCGCGAGTTCGCGCCATCCGATCAGTTGCGACGCTACAAACGCGAGCCCGAGCGCGAGGGTTGCTAACAACCAACGCTTGTGCGCGCGCAGCCTGTCTTGTTGCAAAGATCGTTTAGCCCTTTTGTAAGTTCCACTGCTTACAAGAATCAGCAACGTGCTGACGAAGAACATTCGCGGCATTGCCACCGGCCGCCGTTGCTCTTCCGACGACAGTACGTAAACACCGGAAAGCGCTGCAAACATCATCAAAACGGCGGCCAGTATGACCCACATCGTGATGCGGTAGCTGGACGGGGAAAACTTCGGTTTCGAGTGGTCCCCGCCGTGCCATCCATTCCCGCCTGGCTTCTTACCATTTGGTCCGGGAAACTTCCCGCCGGAACCGATCCCCTTGTTCGTTACTTTCTTAGTGCTTGTGACCATTGTGGCCATTACCGCTCGGCACGTCGGCCCCGACGTCTGTCTGCATTACGTAATCATTCGGTGCTCCGGGAACAGCAAACTCGTATGGTCCGTGATAAACCACCGGCAGCACGCCGGCAAAGTTATCGTGCGGCGGTGGCGTCGCCGTGGTCCATTCGAGCGTCGTTGCCTCCCACGGATTGTCACTGGTGACTCTCGCACCCTTGAAGATGCTCCAGAACACGTTGAAGTAGAAAAGCACCTGCGCAACGATCGTGATGATCGCCGCTACTGACACCAGCACCACGAGCGGGTGCAGACTGTCGAGAAACCTGTACTCGGCAAAGCTCGAATAGCGACGTGGCATGCCGACGATGCCCATGATGTGCATCGGCACAAAAATCGCGTAGACGCCTACAAACGTAATCCAGAAATGAATCTTCCCGATGGTCTCGTTCATGAAGCGCCCAAACATCTTCGGGAACCAGAAATAGAGCGCCGCAAACATGCCGAAGATCGAGGCCACGCCCATCACGAGGTGGAAGTGAGCGGGCACGATATAAGTGTCGTGCATCGGCAGATCAAGCGAGCTCTGTCCGAGGATTAGACCCGTGATACCGCCGGCCACGAAGAGCGATACGAAGCCGATCGCAAACAGCATCGCCGTTGTGAAACGAATGCGCGCGCCCCAGAGCGTACCCAGCCAGTTGAAAGTCTTCACTGCGGAAGGAACGCCGATCGAAAGCGTCAACACTGAGAACGCGATCGCTGAGTAAGGACTCATGCCACTGATAAACATGTGGTGGCCCCACACAAAGAATCCGAGCAGGCCGATCGCGAAGATCGCAAACACCATCGCGCGATAACCAAAGACTGGCTTGCGTGCGAATGTCGCGAGAATGTGGGACGTCGCACCCATGCCGGGCAGAATCGCGATGTAAACCTCAGGATGACCGAAGAACCAGAAGAGGTGCTGCCAGAGGATCGGTGAACCGCCCGTGTGCAGCGGGAAGTTTGGATTCGAACCCGAGAGCAAGCCGCTGACATACAGTCCGCTCGGGATGAAGAAGCTCGTTCCGGCGATGCGATCGAGCAACAGCAAAATTCCGCCGCCT
>JBKPJP010000261.1:0-1657 GCA_046730735.1 Acidobacteriota bacterium
TGTAGTGAGGCCGGCATAGAAGACTTTCACTTTCACGACCTGCGCCATACGTTTGCGACTCGCTTAGGTGACGCTGGATGTAACGCAACGACGATCGCAAGGCTGTTGGGCCATTCGAACATTCAGATGTCTATGCGCTACACGCACGCATCTGATGACACTCTGAGAAATGCAGTGGAATACGCTCAAAAGGCTCGCGTCACAAATATGTCGCAAACAACAGAAAAGCCACTCACGCGAGTGGCTGTAAATACTTGATTCTATTGGAGCCGGCTGCCGGAATTGAACCGGCGACCTTCTAATTACGAATCAGACGCTCTACCAACTGAGCTAAGCCGGCTAAGGCGAGAATAACTGTTGCGGAAACGCAGTTGCACTATACGAATGCCGTGTTTGCAGTGTCAAGCACCACCCGATTGAACCTAGCAGGAGGATTGTATGCCGAAGGATCCGACGAAGAATGTTGACCGTTATAAGATTCGTGGCGGGAGTATTAATGAGTTTGAGTATGACCAAAATCAGGAGGCCTTTGCCGCAAATAAAGCCAGCGGCGAGGCTAAAATGATCCCGGGTACGCCGCCGGAAGAAAAAGCAAAAGAGATGCGCCCGGCGGTCGCCAAAAAGCCTGCTCAGAAAGCCACTAAGAAAGCCGCGAAGAAGCAGGCGGCCACAAAGAAAGCTGCGAAGAAAGCCGCAGTCCCAGCCCGAGGCGCGACCGCGAAAAAACTCGCCGCCCGAAAAGCTGCAAAGAAGAAAGCTGCAAAGAAGAAGTAAAGTTTGCGTCCAGCCGTTAAATTTCTTTTCGTTCTCCTGCTGCTGGCCGGCGCCGCTCACCACGCGCCGGCTCAGAAAAAACTTCCGTCCGCCGAGAAGATCGTTGACAACTATCTCAAAGCGCTCGGTGGCAAGAAGTCTGTCAACGCACTCAGGGACACAACTTACAACTGGACCATCCAACTCAACGATCAGCCTATCGGCACTGCACGCACGCAACGAAAACCACCATCCTCTGAACGCTGGGAACTCACGTTCGGTAATGGCCAGATAATCTCCGCCACCAACACACGCTCGGCCTGGGAGATCGGTCTCGATAATCACCTGCGCACTCTGACTGGCCCGGAAAGCGCCGCAGCCAAACTCCGCGCCACGCTCGACGCATCGCGCCTCGTCGATTTCAAAAAGCTCAACGTGCTCGCGCGCGTCGTGTCGCTCGGCGATCTCGCTTCCGAACCCGCATACATCGTCGAATTCTCAACTCGCAGCGGCGCTCGTTTTCAGTATTACTTCAGCGTCAAAACTGGTCTCATCACGAAGATCACCGGCGACGTCAAAAAGACCAAAGTCATTCTTGATAACTATCAAAAAGTCGAAGGCATTCAGGAGCCTCATCGCATTCGCATGAATGTCGAAGGCTCCGGCGAGTTAACGCTGCTATTGCAAAGCGTCACTTTCAACACCGGAATCAACGACAGCGTCTTCGATCCCCCGGGTGCGAAGGAAGGCCTCGATGTCGTCGCGTTGCTGCGTGAAGTTGAGAAGAATCAGGACGAACTGGAAAACCGCGTCGCGGAATACGCGTTCAAACAAACTGAGACCGATCGCGAGATCAACAGCAAAGGCGAACTAAAAAAGGAGACCGTGAAGCTCTATGAAGTGT
>JBKPJP010000262.1:0-3868 GCA_046730735.1 Acidobacteriota bacterium
CTAGACGGAAACACACAATCAACAAAAAATGCATGATGAAAAGCGCGGGGAGCGCTATTTCAGCATGCACAGACTTACGGGGGCAAAACTAACGAAACTCATTTACTTAAAGCTTGTGGATCGGGATGCTGGGCACTTGACCGCCGTCCCTGCATTGAAACGACGGCGCAGTCTAAGCCAAGTTAGCAAAGCTGTCAAGCGAGAATGTTTTATTGCATGCCCGCTAAGTTAAAGCTAAACCTCAGGTTAAACCGACGCCCGGTTGGACCTACCTGGCGAGAAGCAGATAAGGCAGCGGATTTACGGGCTGATCGTTGATGCGCACTTCGTAATGAAGATGCGGGCCGGTGGAACGTCCGGTAGAGCCAACTTTGCCCAATAATTGGGCCCTTGAGACAGTTTGGTTGAGCTCTACATCAATGTGTGAAAGGTGTCCGTAACGAGTAGTCAGTCCGCCACCATGATCGACGACAACGAGCTGCCCGTAACCATTTTGCCAACCAACAAAAGATACGCGGCCGCTGGCGCCTGCAACCACTGGAGCACCCCAGGCCGCTTCAATATCCTGTCCGGAGTGAAACTCATATCCAGGACCGCCAAACGGGTTTCGCCGTCCGCCAAATCCACCCTCAAGCGTACCTTCAACGGGCCAGAGGGTCGGTGTGTAGCCGCGCTGCCGCAGGATCATCTCATAGGCGCGCATGTCTTCCTCAAGCCGGCCCATCTTGGCCGTAAGCGTCGCGAGGCCCATCTCGTCCAGTGGCAATGCAGGTCCACCTGAGCCGGGGAAAGCCGTGTTCTCCGAGACCACGCCTGATTTTTCGGCCAGCTTACGAGAAGTGTCTTCCACTTTCTCGACACGGTTGTTTAGTTTTTCCAGTTCCTGGCGCTGGTGCTCGTTTTCCGCACGAAGTCTTTGATTCTCGAATTCGATACGCAGGTGAGCGGCTTGCTGGGTCAGGCCGTAGAGTCCATAAAACAGTCCGACGGCGAGCAATAGCAGGATGGCGCAAAAAACAGTAACTGATCTTTTTTCGACTCGGATGCGTTGGACTCGTGCGCGGGAACGGGACGTGTGGGCGATTATAAAGGCATAAAATCGGTCTTCTCTGGCCATGTTATCGTGCTCCTGTTGCGGCGCGAAAAACAAAATGCGCAGCAACCGAAAGGCACAACTCGCCAAAGGGCGATTTGCGCGACGGGGAAAGTTGTCGTTTTTACCTACTTGATGTCTGCAGCGAATGGATTGAAAACCTCAAGGTCCCTCCGAGGTGAAACCCATCCGGCCGGTTCTGCAAGGGCCTGACCCTATCACAGGCCCCTGAATTGTTGCAACTTTGTGGAGAAGATATAAGGAACGCGCAGGAAAAAGATCACGTAACGGCAATTTCACGCAAAGGCGCAAATAAAAACCAAAGCTCTATCGGGTTCTACTTTGCGCCTTCGCGTGACCTTTGCGCCTTTGCGTGAAACTTCTTAGATCTCGGTCTCGCGCTTTCTCCGTGAACGGTCGCGAAGAATCGCCAGCACGATCATCACCAGCACTGCTACAAACACCACAATGATCGCGATCTTCAGTGCCGCCAGCAGGAAGCCAAGGAGAAGGATAATCTGTTTGAGCAGGGCCACAACGACGAGGATTAACGCCACGATTGCTCCGAGTCCACCAGCAGCTTTAAGAACACCACAGCACATTAGTTCAACCTCTTAGAAGAAAACCGGTTATTAAGATCTCCGCTCGAATGGAAACGGAGTAACGTCTCGTCGCGCAAATTGTGTCGTCTCACCGGTGCGAAAAGTGGCTGTATCAACCGGCTTCGTTGACGCAACAACAGACGGTGGTGGACGTCTCGAATCAAAACGAACAATCCGATCCGATCCCCTGCCACGTCGAATGTAATCAAACAACATGTAAGCGCCAAGCGCCACCAGCGCCACAGGAAGCAGTTCCTTTATCGGCAGAGTAACACCGAGCAGCGTGTGCAGGAGAAACAGCGTGCCGATAATGATCAGCGTTGTTCCCCAAGCAAATGGATTGCCGTAAAGCCTGCGGGCAATCACGTCGTCTTCGGCGTCCGGACTCAAACCGGCTCTCATCAACTGTGCCGTCCGGCAAGCATCAACCGCTGAAAACAGCCAGGTGCCAATCACTCCCAGAACAAAGAAGTGCATGCCCTGAGTTACGACAGCCATTTGAAAGAAACTGGCGAAAATCGCGAAATGCACGATCGCTTTCGATGTCTGTCCGTTATAGGCAGCGCCCAGTCCGGGAACAAACGAAAGCAGTGTAGCAATAAACGGCGAACTCTTTCGTCTCAGAATGTGTGTCGGACTGCGGCTCGAGTGATGGCGCAGTAATTCAACTCCCGCCACGATACAATCCTGGCAAAACGGAAACCCTCGCACGCGATGATCGCAGGCAGGACACAACCAGCGCGCGCACTGATTGCACTGAACCACCGCCGGATTCTTAGCATGGTAGCTACAGTACATCATTTAGCAAAAGCCTCAGTTAGTGATTTCGACTGGGCGTTGGTCTTCTCAGCAAGTTGCAGGCCCGCATCGTAAACACCACCAATCGAACCATCGGCGGAAACAGTATTGGTGAGCACCAGGATTGCCACCAGCAACATCATCGCGACTGTCACAAGTTGCGGCGAGATGATTGGATCCAGCCACAGGCGGAACCGCGACGCTACGCGTGCTCCCCACGGAGCTTTGATTTCATGCGGAGTCACTGTTCCGAGTGTCGCCTGCAGAATTCTCTCGTTTAGTCCTTCAGGTAAAGGTCGTTCTTCAGAAATATACGTGTAGCAGGCTCCAATCGCGCGCACGACTTCGCCGGGAAGTTCAGTGCAGCGGTCACACAATGCCGCATGACGTTCCCAGCGGTGATAGAGATGAGCCGGGAGAAAGCCGTCTAGGTAATCGGTGAGACACTCTTCAAATTCCTCACATCCCATCGCCGTCTCGGGCACTGTTTTCTGAAGAATACGAGCTTCAAGCTCTCTCGAAGGCGGAGGCACAGTCGCCACTCGACAAGCCTCGACCGCACTGCGCACCGCCGAAAGAGTTTCATGGCACACGGGGCACTTCATGGCGTGCTCAGCCATGAGCCGATTGGTTTCAGGACCGACTACGCCCTCAATGTAGTCGGTTAAAAGGTTTTCGAAATCCACACAAAGCATCGTTTTTTCGCTTCCCGCCGCTTTTGTCTTCTAGTTCTAGGTCTCACTCATCGCAACTACTTTCATTCTCCTGAGGATCTTCGCCAGCTCGATGCGCCCGCGATTGATGCGCGACTTCACTGTACCCTCAGGAATCTTCAGCAGATCAACAATTTCCTGGTAACTGAGCTCTTCGATATCTCTCAGTATCACGCAAGTTCGGAGATCGGGTGAGAGTTTGTCTATGCCTGCCTGCACCTGAGTCCCGAGCTCGCGACGTTCCATCTCTTTCTGAACCGAGTTTGACCGCGTGTGCAGGTGATAGCTGTGGTCTGCTAGATCGTCAGCGAGGTTGTCGTGTGGTGTACGTTGGCGCTTGCGGTAATCGTCGATAATAAGATTACGCGCGAGCCTCATCAGCCAGTTCTGTAAATCACCCTGCTTGGGGTCGTATTGATCCAAAGAACGGTACACCCTGACGAAAACTTCCTGAGTCAAATCTTCCGCCGCATCCGAACGCGAAGTGAAGCGATATGCGAGGTTATAAATGCGGCGGGAATAGCTCTGCACAATCTCTTCCCACGCCGCGCCGTCGCCTGCGCGACACCTGCGAACCAATTCGGCACCTTCACTAACTGCCAAAGCCTTAACAGCTCCCACCGTATCTTCTCCAGGTACCTGTAGAAAATCGTCAAAGGCGG
>JBKPJP010000263.1:0-3888 GCA_046730735.1 Acidobacteriota bacterium
GGCGCTGCACACGAGCGGCGCGTTGTCGGCGGAAGTGTTGGCCCCTTTGCGGAAGAGAGGCTGGCATACCGGTTCGATTCACCCGTTGATGTCCGTCAGCCACAGCAGCACCAATCTTCAGGGTGCGTTCTGGAGTGTCGAAGGCGATAAGAGCGCTCTGCAACTGGGAAAAGCGATAGTTCGCGACCTGGGCGGGCACAGTTTTTCGATTCGCTCGGAAGATAAACCGCTCTACCACGCAGCCGCCGTAATGGCGTCCGGCAACGTGATGGCGTTATTTGATGTGGCGTTGGAAATGCTGGTTCAATGTGGCTTGACGCGAAAAACAGCGCGCAGCATTTTGCAGCCTTTGATCGCCAGCGCGGTGCGGAGTCTCGAGACGAAAGATCCGCGACAGGCGTTGACCGGAACTTTTTCGCGCGGCGACGTCGAGACGGTGCGACGGCACGTTACCGCGCTCAAGCGGAAGAAACTTGCCGGCGCGCTCGAGCTCTATCGATTACTCGGACAGAGATCGTTGAAACTAAGCAAAGAGCAACCACAGATTACGCAGATTCTTAAATCGGTGTAATCTGCGTACTCTGCGGATAGAAAAGTTATGCAGCCAACACCCAGCGCGAGTTACAGTTTGACCTTGCGCGTCAGGCTCTCCTCACGTGCCGGATCGCTTGGTGAGTTGACGACCGCGATCGGCAAGGCCGGTGGCGATATCGGCGCCATCGACATCGTCACGGTCGGCAACAACTACATCATTCGCGACGTCACGGTCAGCTCGGTTTCGAGTACCCACGGCGAACAGATCGTTGAAACAGTCAAAGACGTCGATGGCGTCGAGTTGCTCCAGGTATCTGACCCGACGTTTCTGATGCACCTCGGCGGCAAGATCGAAGTAGTCTCGAAAGTGCCGCTGAAAACACGCTCCGATCTCTCAATGGCCTACACGCCGGGTGTCGCCCGTATCTGTGAAGCCATCCAGGAAGATCCCGAGAAAGCCTTCACGCTGACGATCAAGAAAAACACAGTTGCGATCGTGACTGACGGAACCGCAGTGCTCGGACTCGGCGACATTGGACCAGCAGCGGCGTTACCGGTGATGGAAGGCAAGGCGATGTTGTTCAAAGAGTTCGCCGGCGTCGATGCGTTTCCGATCTGTTTGAATACGAAAGATCCGGACGAGATCGTGCGCACAGTGAAAGCGATCTCGACGGCTTTCGGTGGGATCAATCTCGAAGACATTTCCGCACCGCGTTGCTTTCAGATCGAAGAACGACTTCGCGAGGAGCTCGATATTCCGGTCTTTCATGACGACCAGCACGGCACGGCCGTTGTCGTATTGGCCGCGCTGATCAACGCGCTCAAATTAGTCGGGAAGCAGATGAGCGATGTGAAGGTTATCGTAAACGGCGTTGGTGCGGCTGGTGTCGCGTGTACGAAGATCATCATGGCGGCGGGCGTGAAGAACATCATCGGCTGCGATCAGACGGGCGCGCTTTATCGTGGCCGGCAGGAAAACATGAACTGGATGAAAGACTGGTACGCGCAGAATACGAATCCGAACGAAGAGAAGGGAACGGTTCACGAAGTCATCAAAGGCGCCGACGTTTTTCTGGGGTTGTCGGTTCCCGGAGTGATTGATGCTGAAGATGTGAAGGCGATGGCGGAGAAGCCGATCGTGTTTGCGATGGCCAACCCCGTCCCCGAAATCATGCCGGAGGATGCGGCGCCGTATGTGGCGGTGATGGCGACGGGACGTTCTGACTATTCGAATCAGATCAACAACGTGCTCAGTTTCCCGGGAATCTTCAAAGGCGCACTCGCCTGCCGTGCCGCGCGCATCAACGAAGAGATGAAACTCGCGGCCGCGGACGCGATTGCGGGGATCATCAGCGACACGGAGTTACATCCCGAATACATCGTGCCGTCGGTGTTTGATAAGCGAGTAGCGGAAGCAGTCGCTCGTGAGGTCGAAGCGGCGGCATATAAAACCAACGTGGCACGTCGCAAGAGTGAAGTTAGCGAGAGTTAGTTTCACGCAAAGGCGCAAAGGAAGACGCAAAGGCGCTAAGAAAATCTCCTTGGCGGCTTTGCGTCTTCCTTTGCGCCTTTGCGTGAAATATTACTTGAGCTCTTTGGCGATCAGCGGAACTATACGGCGCGGTACGTCGATCGCGGCTTTGATGTGGCGAGCGTGCGTGAAGTGCCCGGCGACGTAGATCCCACGCACGTTGGTCTCGAAAGTCTCCGGATCGTAGACCGGAATTTCCGCGAGTTTGCCCGCCTCTGTTTTTACTCCAAGGCTTTTCAACAACGTCAGATCAGCATCACTGCCGACAAGTACAAACACCACATCGTTCGGAAGCGTCTGCACCTCACCCGTTTCCGTCGTTAACGTCACATCCCGTTCACGGATCTCATCCACGTGTTTGTAAAGAATCACTTTGAGCCGGCCCGCTTCGATTTCAGCTTCGAGCGGCGTTCGCACCCAGTGTTTCATCGCCCCTGCTTTCGGATCACGGTTCTCCCAGTCTTCGCGCCAGATCGCCATCGTTGTTCGCGCGCCTTCTTCCGACAGAAACAGCGCGGCTTCGGCGGCGCTGTTGCCACCGCCAACCACAAGTGCATCTTTTCGCACGTACGCGTACGGCTCGACGAAGAGATGATGCACCTTCGGAAGATCCTCACCGGGGACATTCAGACGCCGCGGTATCTCCATCGCCCCGATCGCGAACAACACACGCGCCGCCCGGTATTCACTGCGATTCGTTTTGATAACGAAGCCTTCGTCTATGTTTCCATTTACATCAATGACTTCTTCGTCAGTGTTGATGTGCAGGTCGAGATTGAGAACGAAGTGAATGTAGTGAGACAGCATCTCCTCGCGCGTCGGTTTTTCTCGCACGGGTTTCAGCGTTCCTTCATGCATCTCCACTTCATTCGGCGTGGAGAACATCGTGCGTCCGACCGGATACTGCCGGATCGTGTTCGCGATGGTCCCTCTCTCGATAACGAGATAATCGAGACCATGCTGCTGCGCGGCTTCCGCAGCAGAAAGTCCGGCAGGTCCGGCGCCGATGACGAGTAGATCAAGCATTTCTAAAAGATAACTTCGCCGCGCGCCACCATTACCGCGAGTCCACCAACTTTAACTTCCTCGACGCGACCCGCCTCGCCCTTCACATTGAGATTGATGCGGCTGGGCCGGTTAATGAAATCGCCCTGTTCGATAACAAACTTATACCTGCCATCCTCGGGTTCCAAACTCAATGCACCATGATGAACGAGATATCCGCCGAGGGCTCCACACGCACTGCCCGTTGCCGGGTCTTCCGGCATATTGTCGGCCGGAGCGAAGAAGCGCGCATGTGCGCGCGATGCACCAACTTCGAGCGTCTCGCGTGTGAACGCATGATAGCCTGAGGCGCCGTGTCGAGTGTAAACCTCAGTCAGCAGCGAACTATTCACGCGACAGTCGCGCAGGTCTGCAAGCGAACGAACCGGAACTGCAAGACAAGGCAATCCGGTCGTGATGACCTGAATCGGAAGATCCTCATCGAGATCCTCGCGCGACAGTCCGAGAGCACGCGCGACTTCCGCCTGCTCGTGTGCGTCGTCGATCTCCTGCAGGATCTCAAATTTGCCCTGCGTCATGACCACCTGCACCGGCCGCCCATCTTTGAATTCGATGTCTACCGGCAAGACTCCGATTGCAATTTCGTGAAAGATGCGTTGCCAGCCATTGCCGCCGTCAGGAACCGGCACGACACCTTCCTGTGCGAGCGCGGTCCAGGTGCCAATAATCGGATGGCCCGCAAACGGGAGCTCGCGCGCTGGTGTGAAAATACGGAGCTGTCGAAGCACTTCGTCCGATTTCGGTCTGAGGACGAAGAC
>JBKPJP010000264.1:0-2020 GCA_046730735.1 Acidobacteriota bacterium
TGGCTAACGAACAGTTTGATGTAACGATTATCGGCAGTGGGCCGGGTGGTTACGTGGCCGCCATTCGCGCCGGCCAGTTGGGCCTTAAGACTGCCATAGTCGAGAAAGATAACCGGCTTGGGGGCACTTGTACGCTGCGCGGCTGCATTCCCACCAAGCAGATGTTGATGTCGGCTCATATTTACGAACAGATGCAGCATGCCGCCGATTTTGGCGTGCAAGCGACCGGTATTCAACTGGCGTTTGCTGACGTGCAGAAGAGAAAAGACAAAGTGGTGCTGAAAAACTCGAAGGGCATCGAGTATTTGATGAAGAAAAACAAGGTTACTGTCTTCAAAGGCACCGGCAAACTCGCGCTGCCCGGCAAAGTTGAAGTGACTGATGCCGAAGGTAAGAAACAGACACTTGAGACCAAAAATATCATCATTGCTACGGGTTCGGTTGTACGTCCGATTCCGGGCTTTGAAACTGACGGCGTACACGTCGTAAACAGCGATCACATTCTCGAGTTGAAAGATGTACCGAAGTCGCTGATCGTGATGGGCGCAGGCGCCGTGGGGGTTGAATTTGCTTCAGTCTATTCGCGTTTTGGCGCCGAGACTACGATTGTCGAACTTCTGCCGAGACTCGTACCGCTCGAAGATGAAGAGGTGTCGAAAGAGCTCGAACGCAGTTTTCGCAAACGTGGCATCAAGTCGCAAGTCGACACGAAGCTCGACAAACTGGAGAAGACTGAGTCGGGCGTGCGTGTGACCGGTCACACGTCTAAGGGTGATCCGGTGACTCTCGAAGCCGAAATGTTACTGGTCGCTGTTGGGCGGATGCCTTACACGGAAGGACTCGGACTCGAAGGTACGAAGATCAAAGTTGAAAAAGGATTCGTCCAGGTCGACGAGTTTCAACAGACCGGGGAGAAGGGTGTGTATGCGATCGGCGATGTGGTGCCGACGCCTTTGTTGGCCCACCTTGCCTCAAAAGAAGGCATCGTCGCAGTCGAACACATGGCGGGTAAGAAGGATGTGCGTCCAATCAATCTGCGTCTTGTTCCGAACTGCACTTACTGCGATCCGGAAGTCGGTTCAGTCGGACTCACCGAGGCGAAGGCGAAGGAGATGGGTTACGACGTAAAGGTCGGAAGATTTCCGTTCTCTGCTTCGGGCAAGGCGCGGATCATAGGTGAGGAAGAAGGCTTTGTGAAGATCGTTAGCGAGAAGAAGTACGATGAGGTTTTGGGCGTACACATCATTGGACCACACGCGACCGAGTTGATCGCGGAGGCTTGTGTGGCAATGCAACTCGAAACCACTGCGGACGAGTTGGGCCGAACGATGCACGCGCATCCGACGATCTCCGAAGCGGTGATGGAAGCGGCGGAAGGCGTTCACGACATGGCGGTACACATATAAATCAGAAAGAAAATCCGTGTCATCCGTGGTTAAAAATTCACCTCCAGATAAACGGCGCCGCCGCCGTCCAGGACGCCCACGTTTTCAAATGCGAGTAAGCACGAAGTATGCGCCGCGCAAGGCGCAGAACGGGACACCGCTGAGTTGTGCCACCGAAACTACGCTCAAGCCTGAGCAGCATCTCGATCTTTATCGCTACCTGAAGCTCACGCGTCTCGTGGAGGAACGTCTGGTGAATCTCTATCGCCAGACGAAAGTGGTGGGTGGCGTGTTTCGTTCCCTGGGCCAGGAAGCCACAGCGGTGGGCACAGCCTACGCGCTTCAGCCGCAGGATTTTATTACTCCGCTGATCAGAGACCTCGGCGCTGTTTTAGTTAAAGGCATCCGACCACGCGAGATCTTCGCACAGTACATGGCTAAGGCGTGGGGACCATCCGGCGGCAAGGATCTCAACATCCACTTCGGCGACATGCAAAAGGGCTTCATTGGTCCAATCTCTCACCTGGGCGACATGATCCCCGTGATGACGGGAATTCTCCTGGGCGCGCGAATGCAGAAGAAAAACTTCGTGGCCATCGCGTACATCGGCGACGGTGGCATGAGCACTGGTGCAT
>JBKPJP010000265.1:0-14216 GCA_046730735.1 Acidobacteriota bacterium
TCACGGTATCGCGCGTGAAAATGTTCCCTGGACCATCGACGCTTAAACCAATGTCCATACACGACGATCTCATCGACGCCGCAAAGCCTCTCTTCGCCGACAGCCGCACGTTTACCTGGAACCTCGTCTCGACGCGTCTGACGCAGTTTTCTTACTTCGACGAACTGCTCGGTCATCCCGCCTGGAAAGGCCGCAAAATCCTCGATTTTGGCGGGAATATTGGCACTTTTCTCGCCAGCGCGGGCGACAAGGTGGACCATGAGGAGTACTGGTGCATCGACATCAATCGCGCCGTGATCGAGCAGGGTCGTCTCACGTCCCCGCGCGCGCATTTCGTGCACTTCAATCGCTACAGCTCGCAATACAACCCGCACGGAATTCGCAACCTCGCGATACCGGATTGCGGAGTGAAGTTCGACGTCATTCTCGCGTTCTCGGTTTTCACGCACGTCGATGCGCACGAGATGGTCGAGTCAGTGAACGCGTTGCGACGAATGCTCGCGCCGGATGGTGTACTCGCGTTTACGTATTTTGATCCGCAGTACGATCGATCGTTGTCAGCGCCGGCGCAGCCACGTGGCGCGACCGTGTTGCGCAACCTTGGACCACGAGGACGGAGTGAGATGGTGAAGCGTGCACGCTGGTTCGTGATCATCGACGATCGTCTCTATGTTGAGCCGGGAAATTTCGTGTGTCATCAAACACGCCAGGGCAAGCCGCTCGAGTCGTACACTTCTTTTTTTACTACTGCGTTTGTGAAGTCGTTGTTTCCCGGTGCGACGATTCGCGAGCCCGTGATGTGTGAGTGGCAACATTGCTGCATTCTTAAACCATGAAATTTCATTGGATGTTGCCGAAGGGGGGCGAGGTCGCGCTTGATGGGCGACAGACGGCGCGGGAAGCGGCGCGTTATCGCATCGAGTCGATGCAGAGCACGTCGCCCGCGGTGCGGCCCGATATCGTTGGCTGGACTCACTTCGCGCGCCACGCTGAAGCAGCCGGCATCGATTCGGTGCTGATCTCTTTCAGCCGTTACGAACCCGATCCGTTCGTAGTCGCGTGTGCCCTGGGCCAGGCGGTCAGCAAACTAAAATTCATCATCGCCTATCGCTCGGGACTCATGCAGCCGACGACGTTTGTGCAGCAGATGAACACAGTATCGGCACTTGTCCAGGGACGCGTCTCGTTCAACATCGTGGCCGGCAGTTCGAGCGAGGAGCAGCGTGGTTATGGCGACTATCTTTCGCACGACGAGCGATACGCGCGCGCCGAAGAGTTTCTTGCGGTGTGCAACGCCTTCTGGCGCGCGAATGGCGAAGTCAATTACGAAGGAAAGTACTATCGCGTCGAACAGGCAAAACTCGCGACACCATTCATCGGAACAGCGCCCGAGATCTACGTGTCAGGCCATTCCGAGCAATCCGAATGGCTTGCCTGGTCGCAGGGGACTTGCTGGTTGCGTGTAGCGGAGAGTCCGGCGAAGTTGAAACCAATTGTGGCTCGCACTCGTGAGCGTGGGCTTGGAGTTTGTTTGCGCTGTTGCTTGTTATGCCGGCCCACGCGCGTCGAAGCGCTGAAAGCCGCGGAAAGTTTGTTGCCCGAAGATGCACAAGAGAGCACGACGACTCTGAAAGACGATTCGCAGATGTATCGCGAGGGCCACAAACTGAAGAGCGATTCTTACTGGCCCGAGCCGTGGCTTTGGACCGGACTCGTGCCGCACTACGGTCCGGTTTGGACGACGCTCATCGGCACTCCCCAAGAGCTCGCCACAGCGTTTCGCGAATACGAACGAATCGGCGTCACGGAGTTCATTCTCTCGGGCTGGCCTGAAGTCGAAACGGTGGACGTTTTCGGACGCGAAATACTGCCGCTGATAAATCAATCATGAATCTCAGGTTCCACTGGATGATGCCGAAAGGCGGCGAGGTTGGTATGAAGACCGCGCAGGAAACCTCGCGTGTCGCGACTACCAAAGCGAGTTCGCCCGCGGCGTTGCCCGACATGGAAGGCTGGGTGGAGTTTGCGCTTCGCGCCGAAGAAGCGGGCATCGAAGGCGTGCTGCTGTCGTTTAGTCGTTACGAGCCTGACACGATCTTTGTGGCGTGTGCGGTGGGCCAGGCGACGACGAAGCTCAAGTTTATCGTTGCTTATCGACTCGGCTTGATGCAGCCGCCGACTTTCGTACAACAGATCAATACTCTATCCGGATTGATCGGTGGCCGCGTCAGTTTGAATATCGTGGCGGGCAGTTCGGCAGTCGAGCAACGCGGTTATGGAGACTTTCTGGACCATGACGAGCGATACGCGCGCGCCGAGGAGTTTCTGAGTGTGTGCCATTCCTTGTGGGCCAACAACGGTGAGGTCAACTTCTCGGGCAAGTATTGTCGCATCGAGAAGGGAAAGATCTTCACGCCGTTTCAGTCGCCGGATCGTAGCGAGCCTGAGATCTACGTGTCGGGACACTCGGAGCAGGCGCAGCATCTCGCGCACGCGCAGGCGTCGTGTTACCTGCGGCTGATCGATACGCCGGAAAAGTTGCGGCCGATTGTGAAGAGGTTTCGGGACAATGGCGTTGAGGTTTGCTTGAGGTTGTGTGTGATATGCAGGCCGACGATGGAGGAAGCGGTCGGCGCGATGCAGGCCCTCTTGCCGCCCGAAGAGATCGAGAAGCAGGAGCGAAAGATTTTAGCGAGCAGCGACTCGCAGACGTTGAAGGACGCGCTCCGTGCTGCGGACCAGGTTGGTTGGATGAATCGAAACCTGTACGCGGGACTGGTGCCGTTCTACGGCTCGTCGGCGATAGCGCTCATCGGAACGCCGCAGGATCTGGCGCAGGCGTTCATGGAGTACAAGGAGATTGGCGTGACGCAGTTCATCATTGCGGGGTGGCCCAAGCTGGAGGAGATGATGATCTTCGGACGCGAGGTGCTGCCGTTGGTGCGAGAAGCGGAGAAGGAGTTTCACGCAAAGACGCAAAGGTTCCGCAAAGACGCAAAGTCTTCTTAGCGGTCTTTGCGTCCTCCTTTGCGCCTTTGCGTGAAACAACGGAAACGACTTATGACCCCACTGGACCACTTCATCGATCGTTTGCAAACGGCGAGCGTTGATCTCGATCCGTTTCCGCACTACTACCTCGAAGAAGTCTTTCCCGACGACTACTATCGCGAACTCCTGCAACATCTTCCCGCCAGCGACGTCTACGAAAATCTTTATGAAGTCACGGACCTGAAGCTCGATCACTTTCGTCACCGCGATCAGCGTGACATGAACGAGGGTTGGACGGCGCGACTACCTCCCGATTTGAAACCATTTTGGGACGCATTCAATGAATGGTTTATGAGCCCCGCGTTGGCCCAGGCAGTGCTTCAGTCGTTCAGTACCCAACGAAGCTTGTGGCCGCAAGTCTCCGTCGAATCGCAGTTCATTCGTCATCGTCCCGGCTACTTTCTTGGTCCACACTCGGATCTCTACACGAAGCTGGTGGTGCTTTTGATCTACCTCGCGCCCGACGACAGTGCCGAACATCTCGGCACCTCGCTTTATCGACCAAAGAACCCATCATTCGCTTGCCCAGACAGCAAGCACTATCCATTTGAGGATTTCATTCGCGTGAAGACCGCGCCTTACCGGCCCAATTCGCTGCTCGCTTTCATGCGTTCCGACGTCTCATTTCACGGACTCGAGCCGTTATCCACTGCAGGACGCGATGTGATCCAGTATGTCATACACGATAAACAGGTTCGCGAGGCGCAGCAGAAAACGAAAAAAACATGAATAGCCGTCGCATCGTCTTCGTCTGTCAAACTGCCGCGGGTGAGAGCCTGCGCAGCGCCCGCGCGATCGCGGAGCTCGATGATGTGACGTTGCTCGGTATCGTGTCGGGCGTTCATGAGACGGAGCAGTTGCTCGCAGCAGCGCGGAGTTACGGGAACCTGACCAGGATCGTCACCGCACAAGAGACGTTGCTATTACTCGTTGCCGAAGCAAACGAGGCTTTGGGCCTACGCGCAATGAGTTCGGAAACCGTCAAACGAACGCTCGATAAATCACGGTTGAAAGCAACACTGAAACGCGCAGGAATTATGACGCCACGCGATCGAATGGTGGCAAGCGCTGCGGAGGCGCAAAGTTTTGCGAGCGAGGTCGGGTTTCCAATTATCATCAAGCCGACGGGCGGCAGCGGCGCCCTCACGACGTTCCGAATAGACAGCGAAGAGCAATTGGCGCAGGTGGTCGAGTTAATACAACATCCTATGATCGCCGAGACTTTCGTGTCCGGCGAGGAACTGTGCTTCGATACGATCACCATCGACAACGAACCTCAGTTCTATTCGCTCTGCGAGTACGACCCGCCGATTATCGAAGCGCTGCAAAATCCGGAGACACAATGGTGTTGCATCATGCCACGGCAGATCGATGACAAGTACCGCGACTTCATCACAGAAGGTGTGGCTGCTGTTCGAGCATTGCAAGTCGGCAATGCCATGACTCACATGGAAGGATTTGTGAATGGCGGTTTCATCGACGCGACGCTTAGGCCGGCCGGCGCGCGGATCGCGCCCATGTTTGGCTTTGCCTGCGACGTCGATCCTTACCGCGTGTGGGCCAGAGTTGCTGTTGACGATTGTTTTGATGGTCCATTGGAACGCAAGTTCGCTGTGGGAACAATCTTCCTGCGTGGCCTCGGTTCCGGTTTAGTGGAACATGTTGCCGGGATTGATGAGGTATGTGAGGAACTCGGCGGCTCGTTAGTCGAAGCGCATTGGCCCAAACTCGGCGCCGCCAAATCACCGACGTACACTGGCGATGGGTTCATCACCGTTCGCCACGCTGACATCGGTGTCGTCGAAGAGGCGCTCGCCCTGATCGAGCGCACCGTGAAGATCACTTACAGCAGTTCGACACCGGATTCGCAATCCATAAACGCACGACTACAAAACTACAAATCACTGAACAAACCCGCCTGGGAGGCAACTTTGTGACAGCAGAAGCACCGCGCGCGTTCAACCGCGAGATGTATCACGACCATCCGGAGAATGTTTTTTACGGCACTGACGACGGTGCTCAGGACGGCTCGTTCAGCGAGTTTGCCGAGATCAAAGCCCACTACGAAAACCTCGCCCCGGCGCGACGCGATGACATTCACATGATCAGCGTGGTCGGCGGCCTGTACGGTCTCAACCTGATTCCGCTCTGGAAACCAAAGCGCCTCACAATCTTCGACATCAATCCTACCGCAGTCACTTATTTCGAAATCATTCGTCGTGTTTGGACCACGAGCCGCGATGTGGCTCACTTTCTGCAACGACTGACTGACGGCGATTATGAAGCTGTCACAGATCGCGAACAGTTCGTGCGCGAAAACATTCGCCTGAAACAGCGCGGAGCATTGCCGCGCGAGCGTGGCTCAACCAAACGACCTTACGAACAGAGCTGGCAATACGCTTTTGAACACTTCGATCTCACGAAGAAAATACTTACCGATGCGCCACTCGACATTCGCACCGAGCCGATGGAAAGCGATGGTTTTCGCAACTGGATACGCGACCAGAAAAACCTCTGGATCTACGCTTCCAACATCACTGAGTTTCACTTCTTCGATCTCGAGTTCGCGAATCCTGTGAACGTGGTGCTGTTGCAGATCATCTTTCCGGGCGACGTCCAGTTACTCGATCTGGCGCCGCTCGCAGGTGGTCCGGTGAAGGTCGATTTCCACATCCCGTTGAAAGCGGAGCGCATCGATGGTTAACAAGACACGTATCAAGACTGACGCCGGACCACCGGCTCTCGGCACTTATTCGCAGGCCATTCGCACCGGCGATCTGGTTTTCGTAACAGCGCAGACAGGACGCGATCCGGACACGGGGAGGCTCGAAGAAGGGCTCGAGGCACAGACGCGTCGCATGTTTTCGAATCTCGACGCGATACTCAATGCGGCGGGATGTTCCGCGGCTGACATCGTTAAAGTGACGCTGCTGCTCGCGGATATTAAAGACTTTAAAGCGGTTGATGTGATCTATGCCGAATGGTTGCCAGGACTTGGTATAACGCCACTGCCCGCGCGCACTGCGTTCGCGGCAGCATCACTGCCTGCCGGTGCGCTTGTGATGATGGATGTGGTGGCGGCAGTTCCAATCGACTAACACAGATTACACGGATTTTCCAATCCGATTTACACGGATTTCTTTTTCGTATTCAGCGACGTAATCGCGGGCCATGCGCAGGTAATGAAATTCGCGCATGGCTTTTTCGCGGCAGGTTTGAGGAGAGATCTGGTCCACGCGGTGGATGGCGTTGACGTAGTCAGGCTCATAACGGCATACGAAGCCGACATCGCGCGTGATGATCTCGGGGCACGCGCCTTTGTCGCTACAGATGACAGGCGTGCCTGACATCAATGCCTCGACCATTCCGAGTCCGAACGCTTCGTCGATGCGCGTCGGAAAGAGAAAAGCTTTGGCGCCTGCGAGCAGCTCGGCTTTTCGTTTGCCTCGCACGTCGCCGACATACTCGGCGCCAAGCTCGCGGCAGAGCGCTGTGATTCGCATGATTCGTTTGTAGTTGTTGCCGGTGCCGGCGACGACGAGCCGAAGACGGTGACGCGCAGCCAATGACAGCGCCACGTCCAGTCCTTTCTTCATCTCCCAATCCATCGACGACATGAACAGGAAGTAGTCCTGTTTCTCCTCTGAATAGATACACGCGTCGGGATCGATGCCGTTCAGCACGAAGCGTTCACGACCGTGCAGGCGCGCGAGTGTGCGTGAGACGAAGATCCAGTTGCCGGTCGACGGACGTTGGACCATGCCGGCGGTGCGCATGTCGATGTGACAAGTTGCGACCCACGGTTTTCCGTGCGCCTCCCATTCGCGAACCAGAGTCTCGTCGCGATCGGAGATAACGTGAAGTATGTCGGCATCCCAGACGGGTTTTGAAACAACTGTCGCGCCCGGAGGCAGGGGAATTGCAGCTCCCCGCGGCAACAGGTAGAAAACCTCGTGGCCCAACTCTGCCAGGCCTTTCATCAACAGGTCGTGAATCCAGAAACCGGAGCCGGAAGGATATGTGCGCGGGTGCGGGCCGCTGCCGACCGGGCCGAATGCGGGGTACCTGTGTTCCGATGAGAGCAGGATGCGCATCGTTCAGCTATTGAGTGCCATCGACGCAGGCGAGCCATTGCCCGTCGTGCTGTTGGACGTCGATGTGATGCATGCCAGCTGCGTCCCAACCGTTGCCACTTGCTTTGAGAACTGGACCATGACCGATTTCGACTTCGGTGTAGGTTGTTGGCGTTAGTTCGAGGATCTCGAAAGTTCTGACGCGGCTTCCGTATTGCGGTACGCAATCCTGGGCAAAGCGAAAGAGTTTGTTGTCGAACTCGAGTATGCGTCCGGCCGGACGTGCACGTCGTTTGTCGCCGTTGACGATGGGACTCCGAGGGTGTTCCGTCCATGGACCAGTCAACGTGGCTGCGAAGTAGAGTCGGAGTGTATCGTGTTGATAAGGCGTGGAACAGGCAAACATCCACCAGCGATCATTGAAGCGAAAGATTGTCGGATCGGCAAACTGACCTTCGATTAATTTAGCGACACACGACCAGCGAAAAGGGAAGTCGTGAGCTTTGTATAGACAGACAACGCCCGCCGCAAGTGTCTCAGGAACCATGAAATATTCGTTTTGGAATTCGAAGACGAATGGATACGAGAGGTGAAAGGGTTCACGGAGCACAACCTGCCGGTAGGTCCATGAGAGAGCGTCGTTGCTTGTAGCAAGACCGATCTCTCCACGATTCGTGTCGGCATTCATTACCTCGAAGAACATATGCCACGCGCTGTGGTGTCGCAGCATGAACGGATCGGCGACGAATGCCGCGGTTACGTCTGTAACGTTGTCTTTCGTGAGCACCGGATGAGCCTTAACCGGCACTAAGCTGAACGGAGAGTAACCACGATAGATCGCGATGGACCACATAAATATTTCACGCCAAGCCGCAAAGTTTACGCAAAGTTCAGGTGCCAGTGTCCTTTGCGACTTTGCGTAAACTTTGCGTCTTTGCGTGAAACTCCTTGTAGTAACGATCCAGGTGATGCAAGGGTGAGAGGAAACCAAGCGCTACAGCGATAAAACCCGCGCTCAGGTTTTGCGCCATCGTCGGCGCACTCTGATTGAACAGCAAAGCGAGAATCGCAGTGGCGGTAAACCCTGAGAGCATGCTCGAGCCGCAGTGCATCGGCACGCAGAAAGTATTCTCGCGCCGGTCGAGAAAGATCAGCGTCGTGCAGACGCAGAGCGCGGCGTAGGAGAGACCGACGAGCACTGCGTAAAAAGCTCCGGGCGTCATAGCGAAGCTCGTCAAGCCCGTTCGAAATCCCATCATCACATCGCCGGCGCCGATCAACGCCAGCACAACCAGCACGAGGACTAGCAGTGGCGAAGCAACGATCTGTTCCTCGACAAAATAACGTAACGTCGCATTCCGATCGTCCGACTTCGCTAAACGACTCATGAACTGCAACTTGAAAAAGTAAGCCGCCAGATAAGCCGCGACGTCGATCACCGCAACGATCGTGAGCGTGTAAGTGGACGCATCACTCAGCGCCATCAGCACCGCCGCCAGACTGACGAACATCGCAGTCCATGAAAACCAGCGCACACGACGACCAACAATGTGGTCCACCAACGGAGCAATGATCAGCGTACCGCCGCGCAGCAGCACCAGCACGAGTACGATCGATAGCCCTGCAAAACTAAACGCGAGTGTCGTCGTACCCATGATCGTGGCGAGGCAAACTCCTGAAAGGAAAGTAACCAGCCGTGGAAACGGAACCTGATAGCCAAAGAATTCGCGGCGCCCGGCGTATTTCCACCATCCTTTGACGGTGATGAAACTAAACATCCCGATCACGGTGGCGATCGCTGAGATCGGCAGCAGCACGGGGCCTTTAACTGGTCCACCTGCACCAGGCAGCAGTCCGTTTGAGAGCGCTTTTGTTAATCCGCTGTAAGGCGTGTAAGAGATGTAATACCCGAGCCCGAGTGCCCAGATTGCAAGTGAATACCGCCGTTTTTCGGTGAGTAGTTTCCGCATGTTACGGTTTGTAGAAAGACGGATCGTGAGTCAGTCCGAGGATCGATTTACCGATGGTCGCGAGAATCTGATCGTCGTTGTCGTGACGAACGTAAAAGGACAGATCGCGATAGACGCGTTCGAGCGCACTCGGACGGATTAAACAACGCGCACCACAGGCGCGAATGCACTGTTTGACTGTGTCTTCCGCGAGATGTTCTACGACGTGTCGCGCACGGCTGCCCGCCAGTTGCGCCTCGAGATAGCGACCTGATTCCCACAGCCGAGCCACATGTCGCAACCACAGATGCGCCGTTTCCACGTTTACAGACATCTGCCCGATGTGGTGCTGCACGTATGGATCTTCGATCTTCTTTTGCATCGTGACGTAATCGAGCGCGTAGTCGTAGGCAGCTTCGGCGGCGCCGAGAAAAGTCGCGGCGTAGTGAGGGATGAAGCACGTCTGCCAACCTTCCTTGAGATACTGGCCCGGATAACCAATCAGGTCTTCATCGGGAATAAAGGTGTTGCGGAAGTGGACGAGGTGACTTGCGGTCGCACGCATCCCGATCGGATCCCACCACGACGTATCGATCTCCACACTCGGATCGGAAAGGTTGCACGCCATCATCAAAACCGTATCGACGTTTTCGGCAGCCGCATGACGAACGCCGCCCGGGCCGGCAGTGTTGACCAGGAGGATGGCCCACTGCGCGCCGCCCGCGCTGGTCGCGAAGACTTTGTTGCCGTTGATGATGTAACCACCATCGACTTTCTCGACTGTGGTTCCAAAACGGATCGGCTCGTCGGGTTTGCGAGCCTGCGGTTCACCGCTCCACGCCACCCACTTTTCGCCCTGCTCGATCACGCCTTTGAACCAGCGCGCTTTCTGTTCTTCAGTGCTCATGCCGTCGAGGAGGACGAGCGAATTGACATGACCTTCCCAACAGCGTGCGAGCGACATATCGGCGCGCGCGATTTCCGCGGTCATCATCCAGAGCGTGAACACGTCGCCCGTGTATGGTCCAAGTCCGTAGCCGCCGTACTCTTTGGGCACTACGGGCGCGAGCAGTCCGGCGTGGAACAGATCGTCGAAGTCTTCGGCGGGGAAGGTGGCGGTGCGATCGTATTCAGCGGCGCGTGGAGCAAACTTTTCACGCGCCAGCACGCTGACGCGACTGATCAGATCCTGTTGCTCGGCACTCAGATCGAACTCGTTTTTCAAATCAGTCGTGATCATTTGATAATCGATTTATACGCCGAAGGCGTTGGCTAATTGGAGCCCAGGGTTGGAGCGAAGCGACAACCCTGGGATCTCGGGAATAAAAATAGCGATGAACCCTGAAAGGGTTAGGCATGTACGACGCTAACCCTTTCAGGGTTAAAACTCGATTGATCCATCAATCCCAGGGTTGTCGCTTCGCTCCCAACCCTGGGCTCCAGTTAGCCAACGCCTTCGGCGTATCACAGTAAGATCTTGCGGGCTAATGCAGTCGACATTTCTTTTCCGGTCATTAATTGAAATTGTCGGCACACTTGCGTAACGAGCACGTCGCGGCCGTCGATCGTGGTCTGGCGGCGCGCGCGTGTCGTTCCGACGAGTGGCGTAGGTCGGGAACCGTAAACCAGGTCGATGACGACGGCGTCGTCGTTCAGACTTTCGATCTTGAACGGAACGTCATCGGTATCGCGACCGACGGGCGTGGCGTTCACGACGATGTCGTAACCTTCGGCATCAAACTCACGCAACGGAATGTAGGGCAAACCGAGTAGCGCGGCGGCATGTTCTCCGCGTTCAGCGCCACGATTGATCAACGTCACACCCGCGCCCGACGCCACCAGCGCCGCTGCAATTGCGCGTCCCGCGCCGCCGCAGCCGATCACAGCCGCGCGTTTCTCTTTTACCGGAACGGTTGCAGTATAGACCACGTCCGGATCGGTCGTGTCAGCACTCCACCAGCCGTTGTTTCGCACGAGTATGTTGGCTGATTCGGTTTGCCGCGCCACGCCGCTCACGATCTTCGCGGTCAGCACTGCCTCTTCCTTATGCGGCGAAGCGACGGTCATGCCGTTGATCGGCATGCCGAACGCATCGAGTCGTTTCGACAACACAAACTCGCGCCAGAACTCAGCAAACGAATCCACTCGCAACGGCACGAACAGCGCCTGATGGCTCATCGCCCGGTACGAAGCATTGTGCAAACGCGGCGAAAGCGAGTGAAAGACCGGATTGCCGACGATCGCAAAGAGCTCATTGACCGGCGTTACTTCGGGAAGACCATAGTCTACGATCAGTTTCCCTATCGAAGGTTCCATATCGGCGACGGAACCGGGACCGACAACGCCAAAAATCCCCGCCGCACCGAGGTGCAGAGCCACTATGCGATTCCAAAATCCGAGCGGCCCATTTGCGAAAGCGATCGTGTCGTCGCGCTTCAGCGAGTTGAGTAAAGTGAGCGGCAGAAACTCTTCGGCAATCGTTGTGGCATTCGTGACGAGTTTGTAGACAGCAGCCGGAACTGACGAGAGTTGCTCGAAGCGTTCAGTTAGCGTTGAGAGGGCATTAACCCCACCGTACCAGGAAAGCAGTCGTTGCTCGGGCGGGATCAGTTGTAATAGTTCCTGATCGACGTCGACTTCGAGTTCAATTCGATCGTAGAAGCGAGCCGCTGTTTGGAGACGTTGCGCCCGGTTACCAAACTGGTCGCGGCCATCCTCAGTTCGTAATGCATAGAGCAGGCGGCCCTTGAAATGATTACGCAACCAATCCGGATCGATATCTCCAGTGCGATCGGCGCGCACTTCCAACCACTCCACTGACGCCGGAAGCGCAGCGAGATCTGCTCCATCAAGCGACGGAGAATCTAATAGAGTAGCGATTAGTGAGGTGTGTGCCATTTGTTAGAATCTTTGCTCGGACTTTGGTGTTAACTCGTGAGAATTCAGTTGTAGAAATAGCAGCGTCAATATACTTTGCCTCACGTGATTTAGTCTACAAGTTAATGATCTCTACCGCAGAGTTGTTACGACGCGCAATAATCGCTATTCTTAGACCAAAGATAAAAAGGACCGGTTGGTATGGAAGAAGACTCGATTGACAAGATTTTCGCGGTGGTGCCGCCTGCGCCTGAATACAATCCCACAAAACAGGCTATGGCAAGGGCGAACGAACTGGGTGAGAAACAGATCGCAACCACACTCGGTTACTTTTCGACCATGCCCGCTTCGACCGGCATCATCGCCAACCCCGTTTTGCACCACACTCCCGTCGACTGCAACGGAACTACCATTACACTCGATATCAGGTCGTTCACGATCCGCGGCACGGTGCCGGAATCGGATATCGTGGCCGGCAAAGTTGGTCCAATGGACGTGATTTTCTCCGGCCTGTTTGGTCAAACGGGCGCCACTGAAAATCTCGCCGCCTTCGTAGATCAAAAGTATTTTGAGAGTTTCGGCCAATCGCTGATCGACGAGATCGCCGCGTTTGTCAAAAAGTATCCCGGACTCGGACCGGAAGTCGCGATACATCATTTTGCGATCCTCGACAAGGCGAAACTCGGTCGCGAAGAACATCAGGATCGCGGCATGCACGACGAGCGCGATGCGGAGTCGCTGCTCGTAGAGATGATTGCGGTCCACATGAAGAATGTGGCCATTGGTGGTGTCTCGGCTTACATGAATCACCGGCTGACGGAAGATTCACAGAGCGATCTCGCAAACACGACGCGGCAGTTTATCGACGAGGAGCGCAAGCAGAAGCGAAACGCGTTCCAGGTTTCGTACAGCTTGATCCTGGGCCATCACGCGAACGAGCATGAACGAGCGATCCTCGAACGCATGGGGACGATCCAGATCCATCATGGCTCGGCAGGCTCGAGTATGGTGGCGCGGTACATGGCGACACTGCACACGTTTTCTGTCATCGACTTCTTCATCGCGTCGCAGATGGCGCTCGACGGTGCGCGACATTTCGGTGCGATTCACGACATGTCAGACTTTGTTCAGGAGCTCGAGCCTTTGACGGGTGAACAGCGTAGTCAACGCATTCGAGAGAAGATGTTGACGGGCGGATTGCCGACGTTTGGTCATCCGGAGATCGCAGCGGCCGGACGTGGGAACCAGGTGCAACAGGATCCGCGGCCCGCGATCTATATCGATCCGGTGTTCAAGGCGATCGATGCGGGTGAGTTGAACATCACGCCGCGACAACACGAGCGGCTGGCGATTGCGAGACTGATCTATCTCACGGCGTTTGTTAATGGGGTGCTGAAGCCGGGGAAGGAAGATAGTCCGCCGTTGAGATTGACTGCGAATACTGACTTTGGCGCGTGGTGCGTGCAGGAGGCTTTGGGGATCGAGGAGCCTGATCGGACGTTGTTGACGTACATCTTCCGGGGGTTTGGGTGGATGATGGACGCGCGCGAGCAGTTGCAGCAGAAGATGATCCGGCCGGTAATCGCTCCCGATCCCAAGATCGTTCCAAAGTCGAGCGACGACCCCACAATCCCCGACCTCGTCGCACGTGTGCACAAGCGCTTGACGCAGGAAGAGCCGTTCAGCGCTCAGTAGGAAGAGTTGGTTTCACGCAAAGGCGCAAAGGTTACGCAAAGACGCAAAGTAAACATGATCTCTTTGCGTCTTTGCGTAACCTTTGCGCCTTTGCGTGAAATATTCTCTTACATGCCTATCCCCTTAAGGTGATAGCGGTCTGTATCGTAGTCCCTCTCAACGTCCACGAGATTAATCTTTCCGGTCACAACGGATAGATCTTCGAGCGAGAACTCACACGCGGGCGCGATCCCGCGTGCTGAGATCAGTTTTCCGAAACTACCCTCCGCCACCGCCTCCGCGGCTTTCGCACCAAACATCATCCCCATGATTCGATCGATCGGGCTCGGTGGTCCACCTCTCTGCGGGTGGCCCAACACCACCGCGCGCGCTTCGTAGTGTGTTTCAGCGGCAATTTTTCGTGCCAGTACCTCACCAATACCACCAAGCCGCACGTGTCCGAACGCATCGTGCTGGTCGTCGATAGTCACCATCTCACCGTCTTCGGCACGCGCACCTTCCGCCACGACGATCACCGAGTATCGCGGCCGCCCCGATCGTCCGCGACTGAGATCCGATTCACCGAGTCGCGCAC
>JBKPJP010000266.1:0-2286 GCA_046730735.1 Acidobacteriota bacterium
TCGTACCGCTTCGCGATGACTGCAAACATTTCGCGAACGCGGCCTGCATGCTCTCTTGCGGCACTTCCGTTCTCAAACACAGTTAATCCAAATCTGATGGAGGTTTGGTTGCAAGACGCTTGCAAACAATTTGTGATTACCTGGGATTGACACTGCCGGCCGGTTTTACAGGTGGTTTTGGTGTCGGAGCCGGAGTGGCGACTTCGCCGAGCACTTCATACTGAAAACGCCCTTGTAACGCCGCTTTTAGCGGGGCTGTTTCACCGGCAACGACAGAGACGATGCTTTTGTTGAAGAGCCTGTTCGCGACTCGCTGAAGTTCCGGCGCAGTAACAGCGCGCAACATTGCAATCTGATCCTGCGGTGCACTCAAGCGATACGTATCGGCATCGAGCCATGGGTCGGGTAGCGCATCCGGTTTCGCAAGCATCGCAGATGTTTCGTTGATCACTTCGTTCTTCGCGCGATCCAACTCCGCGGGTGTAGCCGGTGTTGCCATTAACGAGTCGAGCACTTTCTTCGCGTTCGCGAGCGCGTCGGCGGCGGTTAAATCGGTAACAGTTGTGCCCATTACGAAAGCGCCCGGCAAAACGTAAGCATCATTCCGAACGAAAACGGGTTTCCGCGCGAGTTCAGGAGCGAGAGCTTCCCAGCGATGTTGCGCGAGTCGTGCTAAAACGGTGGCAGTAGGGAAGTCTGTATCGGATCTCGCGACACCGCGCACCGCGAGGCGAACCTCGACATTTGGGCCAGGCACGTTGACGATCAAAGTGCGCGTGTCGGGCGGATTGGGTTGTCGAAAAGTAGTGGGAACGATCTGTTCGCTCTTGCGCCACGGGCCGAGTAGTTGGCGCAGAGTTTTCATCGCCCGCTGTTTCGTAACGCCGCCGATAATTGCGAGTGTGGCGTTATTTGAATTCAGGAAACGGTCGCGAGCCTGCATCAAGTCTGCACGGTCCACTCGCGCGAGGTCTTCAGGTGAGCCTGTTGCCGGACGACCGTACGGAAAGTCGCCATAGAGTCGCGCTGCGATCGCGCGGTCGGCGACTGTTGCCGGGACGATCGTCGTGTCGCGCAACAACTTAATACGCGCGTCTCGTATGCGAGTTACGGTTTCGGGCGTGAGCTGCGTAGCTAATAAAGCGTTGCGCAGCACCTCGACGATCTGCTCGAGCTCGGCGGCTTTGCCAACCATTGTGATGGTCATTGAATCGTAGTTGACGCTTACGTCCAGCTTTCCGCCCATTTCACTGGTGAAGTAATCGACGGTATCGGGGTCGGGAAAGAGCAGGTCGCCAAGCAGTGCCATTTCGCCGGACTTTCCGGCAAGGTCAAAAGCAGCGCCGCTATTGATTCGCAGTTTCAGGATAACTCCGGGATGTCCGGGCTGCGTCCAGAAAAGCAGGCGCAGGCCGTTCAGCAGCTCTTCACGTTCGGGCTGGGCGGCTGATTGGGCGCAAAGAGAAGGAGCCAGAATCAGAAGGCACAGAAGAATTTTTCCCGCAAAGGCGCAAAGTTTCATCGAAATACTGGAACATCTACGAGTTGATCGGCGGACCTAAAACATCTTAGATGCGAGGTGTTTGCCCGTCAACCGTTTGGGCTTTGAGTGCATCCTAAGCCTTGATTGATAAAGGGATCTGGTCGATCTGACCCGGCAAAAACGCAAAAGAACTATATACTTGCCGCCCTCTGGTGGTTAATATTTGTCGGTATTCTGGAGCGGCGCGCAAATTTTTCTACTCGGACCCGTAACTTTTTTCTGGGTTGAGGTAACTAAAGCAGGAGCAAATCCTGCAGGATCGAGTGCTTGATTGCCCGAGAGAACTACAGACGAGCTTTTGCTGGAACGAGCAGGAGAGGGCGACCAAGCGGCCTTTCTGGAGTTGTACGAACGGTACCGGGAACCAATCTTTCGTTTTGCTTACCGGTTACTCGGTTCGGTTGAAATTGCTGAAGACGTTACTCACGACTGTTTCCTGAGCTTGATTCGCAAGCCTGAGAACTATCGTCGCGAACGTGCTTCTTTGAAAACTTACTTGTACGCAGCGGCGCGCAACCTGGCGTTGAAACACTTCCGCGATCAGGGACGCGAAACGGGCCTCGATGAAGTTGGGGAAGAACCGAAAGAATCTCCGCGACGAGGACCTTTGCGAAGGTTGCTCGACGAAGAGTTGGCGACTCACGTACGCGAGGCAGTTTTCAACCTGCCGCCACTGCAGCGAGAGGCGCTCATACTATTCGAGTATGAGGGGTTGAGTTTGAACGAGGTGGCCGAGGTTGCGG
>JBKPJP010000267.1:0-3653 GCA_046730735.1 Acidobacteriota bacterium
TTCATCGCCGCTTACGACATCAAGACCGGTAAAGAACTTTGGAAGACCGCACGCGAAGAGCTGCCTTCCTGGGGTTCGCCGACAGTTTACGAAGGCAAGGACCGCGCTGAGTTGATCACAGTCGGACCCAAAGCGATTCGTGGTTACGACCCTGCGACCGGCAAAGAGTTGTGGCACCTCGGACCGATGTCGGAGATTACGACTCCAACGCCTTTCGTCGCTCACGATCTGATCTTTGTGACGAGCGGTTACTCACCGATTCAACCGATCTACGCAATCAGGCCCGGCGGCAACGGCGACCTGACGCTACCGAAAGGCAAGGAGTCGAGCGACTTCATCGCCTGGAGTAAACAGCGCGGTGGTCCATACATGCCGACGCCGATTGTCTACGGCGATTTGCTTTACACCTGCTCGAATCAGGGAGTGTTGACTGCCTACAATGCGAAGACAGGTGAACGAGTTTACCAGGAACGCCTCGGCGGAACGGGCGGCGCGTTTACCGCTTCACCAGTCGCGTCGGACGGAAAGATTTATCTCTCGAGCGAAGACGGCGACGTGTTCGTCGTCAAAGCGGGACCAAAATATGAGTTGCTCGCAAAAAACCCGGTGGGCGAAGTGATGATGGCCACGCCGGCGATCTCGGACGGATTGTTGATCGTGCGTACGGTCTCGCATTTGTACGCCTTTGGAGAGAAGTAGGCCACGGATTACACGGATCAGAAAAGGATTGATACAGTGAAACAAACACGCCAAATTGCTTTAACTCTTATTGTCGCATTAGTCGTTACCGGTCTTGCTTCGTTCGCCCGAAGCGCATCGGCGGGGAACTGGCCGCAGTGGCGAGGACCGGATGGTTCCGGTATCTCGAACGAAAAGAACCTCCCATCGGAATGGAGTCCGACGAAGAACATCAAATGGAAGACTCCCATCGACGGTCGTTCGCATTCATCCCCGATCGTTTGGGGCAACAGGATTTTTCTTACGACGTCGATTGAAGGAGAGGTGGTTCCGGGCGCCAAGGCCGTGAAGCATGTGCTCGAAGGCGATAAAGAGTTTCTGCATCCGGATAGCGTCGGCGCCGATCGTAAACATACGTTCAAGGTTATCTCGATCGATCGCGACAGCGGCAAGATTCTCTGGCAGTCAACCGCATGGGAAGGCACGCCTTACGACAATCGTCACCGTAAGAGTTCGTATGCTGCTTCAACGCCGGCCACTGACGGCAAGCTCGTTTACGCGTTCTTCGGTACCGAGGGTCTCTACGCTTACGACTTCAAGGGCAATCTTGCGTGGAAAGCGCAACTCGGAAATCTCGGCACAGTCGGCATGGGAACGGGAACGTCGCCGATCCTTTTCGACAATCTCGTGATCGTACAGTGTGACGAAGAGAACGGCGCCTCGTCTTTCATCGTCGCGCTCGATAAGAAAACCGGCAAAGAAGTTTGGAAGACGCCGCGTAAGGTGCAGGTGAGTTGGTCCACGCCACTCTTGGTTCGAACAGCCACGCGTGCGGAGTTGATCACCAGCGGTACGGAGGCACTGATCTCTTACGATCCCGCGACTGGTAAAGAGTTGTGGCGGCACAAGGGCGTCGAGAGCAACGCGATTCCTTCGCCCGTTGCGAATAATGAAATGGCGTTTCTCGTCGCCGGTTTCCCCGCGAAGATCGCCTACGCGATCAAGCTGGGTCAGAACGGGGACCTGACCGGAACTCCGAATGTGACGTGGAAGTACGAGAAAGGCACTGCTTACGTGCCGTCACCGATTCTCTATGGCGATTATCTTTACCTGACAACGGATCGCGGGATTCTCACCTGCATCGATGCGAAGACTGGCGAAGTGAAATATGAGGGCGGTCGCATTCCGATTCCAGCAACATTCACGGCGTCGCCGGTGGCGTTTGAAAACAAGATTCTGATGACCAGCGAAGATGGCGACACGTTTATCGTGAAAGCGGGTCCGAAGCACGAGATTCTCGGCACCAATTCGGTTGGCGAGCCGGTCTACGCTTCGCCTGCGATTGCTGATGGCCGTATTTTCATTCGCGGCGAAAAGAATCTCTATTGCATTGGAACATAAGTTAATAAAAATCCGTCTAATCCGTGTAAACTTTAGCCGCAGATTCCTCGGATAAGGACGGATTTGGCTTATGTTTCGAAGATTTATCTTCCTGGCGTTGATCGCTTGCACCGGTGCCGCCTGCAGGAGTACCGCGAACGACGCGCATTACGCGCAACTCGAAGCGAACCGGCAGCAGCAGGCCGCACAACCCGCCGCCTCCGCTACAGCAGCGCCAAGCCCCAGTCCGTCAGCCAGCGCCAGTCCATCGCCCGGACAGGCGCCGGCCGAACCCGCTAAAAACTACTGGACCAACTTCCGCGGTCCAAGACGCGATGGCAAGTACGAGGAGGCAAACATCTCCACTAACTGGCCGGCCAATGGTTTGCCCGTGGTTTGGAAACAGCCGGTCGGAGTCGGACATGCTTCGTTTGTCGTAGCCGATGGAAAGGCCTACACGATCGAACAACGTCGCAGTCAGGAAGTAGTCGCGGCTTACGACATGAACAACGGTCACGAGCTTTGGACGCAGAAGTGGAACGCCGAGTACACCGATGAAACCGGTGATGGACCACGCGCCACGCCTACCTGGGATGCGGGTCGTATTTATGCACTCGGCGCGACCGGCGAGTTGCGTTGTTTGGACGCGAACAGCGGCGCCGTGATCTGGGGTAAAAATATTCTTTCCGACAACCAGGCCAAGAACCTTCCGTGGGCCATGGCTGCGTCGCCGCTGATCGTGGACGACAAAGTGATCGTGCTGCCCGGTGGCACTTCAGGCAAATCCGTAGTCGCGTACAACAAGAATAACGGCGCGCCAGTTTGGCGTGTGCTCAATGATACTCAAGCGTACGTTTCACCGATGCTCGTTGAACTCGCCGGGCGGCGACAGATTGTTGTCGTTAGCGCGTCGCGTGTGGTCGGACTCGCGCCGGAGAATGGCGCACTGCTTTGGGAGTATCCGTGGGGCACGGATATGGGCATCAACGTTTCGCAACCAATCATGGTCGATCGGAATCGTTTCTTTATTTCCTCAGGTTATGGCAAAGGCGCGGCACTCGTGGAAGTGAAGGGGAGCGGCAATAGTTTCACCGCATCGACCATCTGGGAAAATAACAATATGAAGAACAAGTTTAATAGCTCTGTTCTTTATAACGGTTATGTCTACGGCCTCGACGAAGGCATCCTCGTTTGTTTGGATGTGAACACGGCGGAGCGCAAGTGGAAAGACGGGCGCTATGGTTACGGGCAGATCATTGTCGCGGGCAATCACTTGATCGTGACCAGCGATAAAGGTGACGTCGCGCTCGTGAAGGCCACGCCGAACGCGTACACCGAGGTGGCGCGCTTCACCGCGGTGCAGGGTCAAACGTGGAATTATCCCGCGCTCGCCGGTGGCCGTTTGCTCGTGCGCAACTCAACCGAGATGGCGGCGTACGATATTTCTTCGAAATAATCCGCGTTTATCTGTGTACCGGTTTTTTACTGACGATTAAAGATCCGCTTCGCTTCGTAAGAGGCCTGCGGATTATCGACGTACATGTCGATAACTAACTCGCCCTGCCCCGTGAGGGTCCACTTCCTCACTGTCTGAG
>JBKPJP010000268.1:0-7870 GCA_046730735.1 Acidobacteriota bacterium
TCGCGCGAACGCGTCCGCACAATCACGAACAACACATCCTCGGGAAACGGTCGATCGGGGTAATACTTGTCGAACGTCGTGATTGGAATGAAGATCGAATTATCACGCGACTGCCCAAAGAAGTTTCCGAGCGGCTCCATCACACCGATGATGCGAAACGGGTTGCCGTTGATTCTGACTTCTTTATCGACCGCATCTTCATACGGAAATAATGCCTGCTTAACATCGACGCCGATGATCACGACGTTCGAGCGGTCCTGCATGTCGATGTCGTTGACGAAACGGCCAGTCGCCACGTACTGCGTTTGCACAAACTCGTAATAAGGCGTGACGCCCAGCAGTATCGGCGTATCGGTCTGCTTGTCCTGGTATCTCACCGTCGCCGCGATCATGCGATGAATCGGCGAGACACCGGCGATCGACGGTGCTTCAGTGCGCAGTGCTTCGGCGTCGTCCATCGTGAGATCTTTGCGATGAATCTCGTCCGGTCCGGGCGGGCGTCCAAAGCTGGGCTCAAACTTTGAGACGAAAATCGTGTTGGACCCGAGCGACTCGATCTGATCTGCGAAAGCCTTGTTGAGCCCTTGAATAATCGACACCATGAAGATCACGGTGACGACACCCACACTGACGCCAAGAATCGTCAACGTCGAGCGCAGCTTGTTAGCGCGCAACGTGTCGAACGCCATCAGGGCCGATTCTTTGATGTCATCGATTCGCATCTTTTTATTGCCGATTGCCGATTGCCGATTGCCGATTTTTATTTGCCAACCGACTGCAGTCAAATCGGCAATCGGCAATCGGCAATGACTTCACTCTGCACGCAAAGCCTCTATCGGATCGAGCTTCGCGGCGCGCCACGCGGGCCACAAGCCGCTCACAATCCCGACCACCGAAGAAACACCGACGCCCAACACCGCCGACGCCACACTCACCAGCAGCGGAAATCCGATCAGCGCTGAGATCACGTAAGCGAGTCCAAACCCCGTGCCCACACCAATCAGTCCGCCGATCGCCGTCACCGTCACTGCTTCGATCAAAAACTGCGTCAGGATATCTTTACGACTCGCCCCGATCGCTTTGCGAATGCCAATCTCTTTCGTGCGTTCGGTGACCGACACCAGCATGATGTTCATCACCACGATCCCACCCACCACAAGCGAAATCGCCGCGACTCCAATCGTCACGATGTAAATGTTTGACGTCGCCGAGCCGTAAAGATTGAGAAACACGTCCTGTGTTTCGAGTGCGAAGCCCTCGTCATCAGGGTCGCCGTTCGAATGGCGGCGGTTCTGCATGATCGTTCGCACCTGATCCTCCGCCGCTTCGAGCTCTTCCGCCGTGCGTACTTGCGTAAACACAACGAGGGAGCGTCTGCCGCCGTAAGCCTTCTGATAAGTCGAATACGGAATATAGACCACGTTGTCGCGCGAGAACCCGAAGATCGATCCCAACGGCTCGAGCACGCCGAGAATCATGTACGGCCGGCCATCGATGCGGATCTCCTGTCCCACCGCCCGGTCAGCAGGCGCATCGTTGAACAGGTTTTTCAGCATGTCAGGACCAATGACGCAGATGTCGCGTCCGGCCGCGCCCTCACTCTCGGTCCAGATACGACCGACATTGATCGACACACCATCGATATCAAACATCGTGATCGGCTCCACGCCACGGATGCGAACGTTTTCTGCCTTCTGATCGGCATACTTCACGGTCTCGATCGCATTCGCTGCAATGCCGACGCGCCAGCACGCGCTGCACAAACGCTGAATCGCCTCCGCGTCTTCGTGCGTCACGTCTTTACGGCGATTGGATTTGATGAACTCTTCGCGCGATTTGATGATCTGCGGATTCTTCGAAACAGAGAAAACAGTGGAACCCTGTGAAGAGAACGTCTGCGCAACTGTTTGATTGAGTCCCTTGATGATGGTGACCACCGAGATGACGGCGGCAACGCCGACTACGATCCCCATCGAGGTCAGTGCGGTGCGAAGCTTGTTAGCGCGCAGACTGGCAGTAGCAACGCGAAATGCTTCCCAGATCTGTTGGCCACGAAAAAGCACAAAGAGCACAAAACAAAACTAACGCGAGTAATTTCTTTTGTGCATTTTGTGCCTTTTTGCGGCTACCTGATACGTTCGTCTTTCTCGATTTGACCGTCGCGGATCGAGATCACGCGGTGCGCACGTTCCGCAATGTCGTGTTCGTGCGTAACCACGATGATCGTGTTGCCTTCAGAGTGAAGACGCTCGAACAGGTCCATGATCTCCATGCTGGTGTGTGAGTCGAGTGCGCCTGTCGGTTCGTCAGCGAGCAGGATTGACGGATGATTCACGAGGGCGCGAGCAATCGCGACGCGTTGGCGTTGACCGCCCGAGAGTTCGTTCGGCTTGTGCATCATGCGCTCAGTTAGATCGACTGATTGCAGCGCTTTTTTGGCCATCTCGTGTCGCTGCGAAGCACTGACACCACCGTAGATCAACGGTAACTCGACATTGTGCAGCGCGGTCGCTCGCGCGAGCAGGTTGAAGGTTTGAAAGACGAAGCCGACTTCCTGGTTGCGGATACGGGCGAGCTCGTCGTCGTCCATCTCCGAAACGTTTTTACCGTTGAGCCAGTATTGGCCTTGTGACGGTGTATCGAGGCAGCCGATCAGGTTCATCAACGTCGACTTGCCGGAACCGGATGGTCCAATGATCGCGATGTACTCGCCGCGCGGAATATCAAACGATACTCCGTGCAGCGCGTGCACAGATTCAGTCCCCATCTGGTACGTCTTCCAGATGTTTCGCATCGAGATCAGCTTTGACGGATCGTGACCATCGACCTCGACGCGCGGTTTGATCGCACTCTCTCTTTCTACGGGGGGAGTAATCGTAAGAGTAGCGTCACTCATCTAGCTGGCCTCGTTTCCGTTGGCGTTCCCCGGTTTCTTAGTCTGCCGTTTGATCGTCATGCCGTCTTTGAGCGTCTTCAAAACGCGACTCGGCCCACGCACAATTTCCATGTCCTTCTGAACGCCGCTCGTGACCTCGATATCAGCTTCCCCGGTGATTCCTGTGGTCACTTCGATGAAGCGCACCTTGTTGTTCTCGACAATAAAGACACCCTTTTGCGACTTCGGTTTCTCACCGCCAGGTGATGGAGCCGGAACGCTGCCCGCCACACTCGCGGCCGGAGATGGCGCCGCTGTCGGCGCCTTCTCGACGATTGCTTCGAGTGGCACTGCCAGCACGTTGTTCTTCGTGTCCGTGGTGATGGTCGCCGTTGAGCTCATGCCCGGGCGTAGTTCATTTTGCACGTCTTGCGGAAGGTCTTTCAGCTCGAGTGTGACTTTGAATTCTTTCGCTTCCTGAACGTTGACACGATTCGACAATCCGCCAGTGGCGTCAGACTTCGAAATCGCAAGCGGGTTCTTCTGAATGACGACTGCTTTGAGTTCTTTCTCACCCAACGCATCAACCTTGACCTTCGCTTCCTGGCCCACCTGGACGTTGTTGATTTCAGTCTCATCGACGTTTACTTCGACGTTGATCTGAGACATATCGGCAATCGTCATCAAAGGAGTTGTCGATAGCTGGGAAACTGCATACTCACCGACGCGAGTGGGAATGTCGGCCACCACACCGTTGAGTGGCGACAACTGCGTGGCCTTGGAACGCTGGCTCGTTTGACCGCGCAACATCGCCGCCTGCTGGCTGGCCCGCATTTCCGACGACTTGATGCTGGTTTGAGCTTCCTTCACCGCGATACGCTGCTGGTTCGCTCGTTCCTGGGCTTCCCTTACCGCGATGTTCTGTGCTTCCAGGTTGGCCTTGGCCGTTTCGAGTGCGATTTTGGCGGTTTCATAACGGTCGCGAGCCGTGTCGTATTCAAACCGTGAAGCCACGCCGGATTCGATCAGTTCCGTATAACGTTTGAGTTCGCGCTGGGCTGTGTTCACTTCAACTTGCGCCTTATCGACGTTGGTCTGCATAGCGACCACTTGCTGTCGCGCCGAAGCCACTGAAGCCTCCGCGACGACCAGTGACTGCTGGGCCGAAGTCACCGCATTACGGGCGTTTTGCACGTCATTTATCGATGCCTGCGTCGCGGCCCACTGGGCTTCCTGGCTTGACTGCAATTGAGTCGGATCGATTCGCACGAGGGGCTTGCCCTTGGTCACCATGTCGCCCGGGTTTACGTAGATTTCCTCGATACGGCCGGGGACCTCGCTGGTCAGTTTGATATAGCGGATGGGCCGCACTTCGCCTGACGAGGTGACGGTTTGTTTCAATTCCGGCCTCACCTCGAGTTTTACGGTGATGACTTCGGGCTCGTCCTTGCGGGTTGCAATAACGCTAATTACGACGACCGCAATGAGCACTACTGCCGCAACACTACCGATTATGATTTTCTTTTTCCGACTCAGGGCCATTCTCTATTCCTTATATTGTAGGGGCCTTCAAATTCTCGAAGTAGCTTCTACGTGGAAACTTATCAAACAGTTTCATGTAAGAGCAAACCACCGACGGGCCATAATACTGACGTTAAATACCGGGATTTGTTAACAGTTGTAGACTTTTTCTCTGCGTTAAAGCCGATCTAAACGCAGAGGAACGCTGAGTCACGCAGAGGACGCAGAGAATAAGATGCGTTGGCGCGGCAGGGGCGTTCGCGCTAAAATGACTTGCTTTTAACTGTATGATTACTTGCGACAGGTGCAAAACAGAAAACTTGGACGGATCGCAATACTGCGACGAGTGTGGCGCACCTTTGCGCCCCAATGGACGTCCAAGCCCCGTTCAAAAAATGCTGGGGCACGAAGGCAACGGCAACCACGCACCTGCACCACGCCCGGAGTTTGCCGCGGAGCGCGTCTCCGCCGGCCTGAGTTTTTCAGCACTGCGAACAACTGCCAAACCGCATGCCCGCCTGGTTATCGAAAAGGGCCGCTCGACCGGAAAGCAGTTTATGTTGAATGATGTGGAAGCCCAGATCGGGCGCTGGGATGCCGATGGCGGCATCTTTCCCGACGTGGACCTGGACACGGACGACCCTGAAGCTAAAGTCTCGCGCCGTCACGCCCGCATCACTCTGAGCAACGGCCAGTATTTTCTTGAAGATCTCGGTTCAACCAACGGTACATTTATCAATCGTGGCAAGCGACTTCCCCCCGGACAGCGTCAGGCATTATGCGATGGTGATGAAATCATCGTCGGCAAAACATTTCTGCGCTTCCACATTGTGAAGTAATAGATGACAGAATGTAAGGCATGCGGCGCCCGCGTATCGTCCAGCGAACACTTTTGCGGTAATTGCGGCACGCAGCTCATCCCCAGTTCAGCAGAGTTAAGGACGGTGTCCGCCAACATTGGCGACGACGGTGGAGTGCGCCCTGAGTGGGCCGAAACGCTCGAGCCCGAGGAAACTCCAATCGCTGCCGAACAGCCTGTCTCAGAAATCCTGGAAACCACGGTCGTACCTCCAGAGGAATCAGCTCGTATCTCGTCAAACTCGCTGGGCGGTTCGTTTACAGACAACGTACAGGCGCCGGGCGCGACCTCCTCTCCAAAGAGAGAGGGTACGACCGGGGGTCACCGGCCTTCAGCAAAGCAACTCGCTGCAAACACCGTGTTGAATGGTCGCTACGAGATCGTGCGGCGAATCGGCGGCGGTGGCATGGGCGCGGTTTACCTCGCGAAGGATCGTAATCTCGGTGATGCGCCGCGCGCCGTTAAAGAGATGGTCGAGTCGCACCTCGACTCAAGCCAGCACGAGAAAGCGATCGGCGATTTCAAACGCGAGTCGCTACTGCTAACGTCGCTCGAACATCCGTCAATTCCGACCATCTACGACTACTTCTACGACGAAACATTGAATCGCTTCTATCTCGTGATGAAGTACATCTCGGGCGGCGATCTTGCTTCGCGATTGCGCGCGGCAGTCGGCGGCAGGTTAGACGAAAAGACAGTCACCGACTGGGGCATGCAGGTCGCGGACGTGCTCGATTACCTGCACTCGCGACCCAAACCGATCATCTATCGCGACCTCAAGCCTGCGAATCTGATGATCGATGGCAACACGGGCCGCGTGATGCTGATCGACTTCGGTATCGCACGCTGGGTGACGCAACAGGAAAAAGGTGTCACTGCCGTCGGCACGATGGGTTATGCGCCGCCGGAACTCTTCAGCGGACGCGTGCAGCCCGCATCAGACGTTTATAGTCTCGGCGCAACGATGTTTCATCTGTTGACCGGCTCCGATCCGCAAGACAATCCGCTGCTGATCTTCGACTTCACCAAGAACCCGAGACCGCGCCAGATCGCGCCGTCGATCTCGAGTGAGATGGAGATGATCCTGATGAAGGCGGTGGAGTACAAACCCGACGATCGTTACCGTACTGCGGGCGAGATGAGAAACGAGCTCGCGGTCCATCTCGAGAAGTTGATGTCAGGCCGGGTGAGTTACGGAATGCCCGCGCCTGTTCTCGGCAGTGAGACGGTTCAGGTACAAACGGTCTACTGCGGTTTCTGCGGCGGCCGCATTGCGGCTGACGATGTTTTTTGTGCGCACTGTGGCGCGCGCCAGCCATTGGCGGCAGTGGGTTCGAGTGCGTTGCTGCACACCGTTAGACCGACTGCGAAGCTGGTTGTTACGGGAACCACTGAGCTCGACGCATCGTTCATTCTTCAGAAAGACAGCAATCTGCTCGGACGCACCGATCCGCATTCGAATATCTTTCCCGAGATCGATCTTTCGCGCTTCGATCCGGAAACAAAAGTTTCTCGACGTCACGCGCGCATCTGGCTCGAAGGCGAAACATTTTTGGTCGAGGATCTCGGCTCGGTGAATGGTACCGTGATCAACGACTCGGTTCGACTCGCGCCGCGACAACCACGCGTACTCGACAGTGGCGACAAATTGCGCGTCGGTGAGACAACGTTGCACTTTTTGGTTGGCTAACTTTATTGCCGATTGCCAATTGCCGATTGCCGATTTTTAAGATTCTGTTAGTTAACTAAATCGGCAATCGACAATCGGCAATCGGCAATATTAAAACGATGACAGCTGCTCAAGGTTTGCCCCGCTCCCAGGCAAGAAGCCGCACCGCCAGACACGGCGGTCAACGACTCAGAGCCCCTTTCCCTCTTCGTTGCGGCGCTCTGCTAATCGACTACATTGCACTCGTTTCACTCGTAGTTCTCGGTACGCTCGTCGCGCGTATGCTTGGCGGCGGCGCGCGTGCCGCAGGTAATTCTGCTGAGACTGCGGGAATCCTGCTCGCGATCTTCATGGCCATCCTGAATCTCGGCGTGCTTCCGGGACTGACGGGCTTCACGCTCGGGAAGTGGGCGACCGGATTGCGAATCGAGCGAAATGACGGCGCCGAGGTAGGCATTGGGCGTGCGTTCCTGCGTCACTTCATTGGCTATCCTCTTTCATTTGCACTTCTGGGTCTTGGTTTTTTAATCGCCGCAGTGTCCGTGCATGGCAGGGGTTTGCACGATATTATAGCGGGCACTGTCGTCGTTCGTGAGGGTTCGATCTAGTTGATGCTGCCGGTTCGCCGCCTAACAGTCTGTAAAAATGCCTGAGCTAATAGTTAAATACCCCGACCGCGCCCCCGACCATTTTCCACTCGGCCGGTTACGTATAACTATCGGCCGTTCCGCCCGGAACGATCTGTGTATTCCCGATCCGTTCGCCTCGCGCGTTCACGCCGAGGTGCGACGCGAGGGAGACGAGTACGTGCTTCAGGATCTCGGTTCGGCAAACGGCACGCTTTACAACGGCGCCAATGTCGAAAGCGTGATTCATCTGACTGCCGGCGGCCGCATACAGGGGGTCGAAACAGAGATCATCTTCGACGACGGCACGTTCTACTCCG
>JBKPJP010000269.1:0-3289 GCA_046730735.1 Acidobacteriota bacterium
GCGCACGACTTGCTGTGCGGAAGTGAAATTGATGCTGAAGAGAAGCAGGCATAGGGTGGTCCAGAGTTTCATGTGGTAATCAATAACAAGTTTTCATTCTAATTAACAAGATTTCAGAATTGTTGACACAAAGAACGGACATAGTTCTTAAAGGATAATGGTTCAAAAGGGGTGAAAATATGGCTGAATCATCTGAATCAAAAGTGACCACAGATCATGACGAGATTCGTCGTTGGGTGGAAGAACGAGGCGGGCACCCGGCGCGGGTCAAGGACACGGAGAGCAAGAACAGTCCCGGGTTGTTACGGATTGACTATCCGGGGTACTCGGGTAGTGATTCGTTGGAGGCTATTAGCTGGGACGAGTTCTTCACGGGGTTTGATGAGAACAACCTGGCGTTTCTGTATCAGGAGAAGACTAAAGACGGGAAGGAAAGCCGCTTCTCGAAACTGATCGATCGAGACTCGGCTGACGAACGAGGCCACTAGGAGTGGTTTCACGCAAAGGCGCAAAGGTTACGCAAAGTCGCTAAGAAGATTCTTCTTTACGTCTTCGCGTAACCTTTGCGCCTTTGCGTGAATATTACTCGCTTAACAGACTCGTATCTTTCTTCTTGAGCGCGGCCACCAGGCGGCTCCACTCGAAACGTCCCTGCGAGATTTTGCTGAAGTCTCCCGACTTGTCCTCCTCCAGGCCATTCAACATCTCGTTCGCCTTGCCGGTGGTGATCGCTTTCTCCGCGGCTGCGTTGAGTGCCTTAAAAGCTTCAGTGCGTCGTGAGCCTTTCACCGCGAGCTTCGCGCGTTCGTATGGAAAACGGTAGTCGCGTGGATACTGCTTCTCGACCTTCGCAATAGCCTGAATGATTCGCGAGCTTTCCGAGGGCTTCGCTGTCATTCGTTTCTCGCGAAGCTTCTTCAACTCATCCTCAGGATTTGCCGCGGCGACCTGTTGAGTCGTGGTCTCGGCGGGCGCTGCACGTGATACTTCCGTAGTAACTGGCGCCGTCGGTTGCGGCTGGCTGGCCGGCTGTTGAACCGGTGGCGCTGTTTCGACAGTAGCCGAAACCGTTTGCGTGCTCGAACGGAACAATCCGAATAGTCCAAGCGAGACGAGCGTCAATGCGACCGCGGCGATCGCGATCAACTTGAGCACCGATCCGCGCGACGTGGAACCGGGACGTTCCGGAGTTTGCGCAGCGGTCCACGAAAACATGGTCGAGCTCATCGGTCGTGGTTCAGTTTGCACGGTGAGCTCGTCGTCGAGGTCCATGGCTTGTGCAAGTAAGGTCGGCGGCTTACGCACATTGGGGACTGACGAGTGATGTTCGTCATCCATCGCGTTGCCGCACTTCCAACAGAATGCATATTTGGCTTCGATCAACGCGCCGCAATCGGTACACGCTCTGACACCCGGCTGTTCCTTCTTTGGCGCCGGTGCTGGTGCTGGTGCGGGCTCAGGCTGCTGGACCACTGGCGGTTGAACTACAGGTGACACTACCGGCCGCGGCTTCGGCTGTTGCTTGATGACTTCGAGCAGTCCGGTCTCGGCGAGTGTCCAGCCATTTCCGGTGTGAGCTACGAGAGCAGGTTCCACGATCTGCACTTCGCCTGCGTCCGGATTCGTGCAGTGATAATAGTCCTGAAAGTACTCGTAAAAATCTCGCTTTGCTGCAAACTTCGTAGTCCGCGGTAAAACGATCGGCTGCTCGAGGCCTGTTACAACTACAAACTCGCCATCTTCAACCGGCACGAAAGCTCCGGTCTCGTAGTCGAACGTGACGCTGATCTTGTTAACAGCCTTCGTTCGCTTCAGGTAGTTAGCCACGGTCGAAGGAAACGCCGGTGCGATGTCGAGACGTTCGTTACAGACCGGACAGGTACTGAGAGCGGTGATGAACGAGGTGTTTGCTTCGTCGCATGTGTGCTCGTGCAGGTCAGCGGGCGCTGATCGCAAACAGCCGGGACAGGAAGGTTGCGGAACGCCCTCGGCGGTCAACGTAAAGTTTTTGGTCTGGAGCGGCGTGTTCGATTCGAAAGTGATGACGTAACACTTGTCGCACAAGTAAAGTTGTGAGCTTCGGCGAGTGCAGACGGGGCACCGTTGCAGACCGTGCTGATCGAAGTCTACGGGGCAGAAGTGTTCGCAATTGCAGCAGTACTGCCACTGGAGCTCGACTGGAGTGTTGGCCTGACCTTCGAAGTCGATCTCGCCGAGCAAATGGCCGCGATTCTCACATTTGATAGGACTTTGGCGAGGAGCGAAGAATCCTCTTTTGTGTTCGGGGCAAAATACTCTCATTTTCGAAGCTCCCTTCAGAGACGGGTGACCGTTCAGGTTGTACTTGGCGCGAAGCATGTCATTTGCGTCGGGGGACCTACGGAATAAAGATGAAAATAATCGGAGAGAGGTTTGCGCGTGTGCGCATAGATTACGGTTATCCGGTAAATTTTGCAATCCTTAAGATATGCGGGCTCTATATGATAAGCTGTCGCGGTTTTGGACTTCGGGCAATACCGGAGGACGCCTATGAGCGACAAAAAGGGGTGGGCATCGACCGTCGCGGGTTGGTTTATCGAGCGCGACGAGCCTCACACACCCGTCGAGACCGACTTTGGAGATGTTCCTGAACCGACATCTCCTCAAACAACAGAAAGCTACACCACGCCATCACCGACTCAGTCAGTCTTTCGGAAATCGCCGCCACCGCCGGCCGGCGGCCAGGTCGATTTCGGGGCTGTCTTCGAGGCTGCGGGAGTCGATCAGGAAGAGCAGCAACGAGTTGCACGGACAACCGAACTGCTGCGCAGTTTGCCTGCCGGCACGGACGCCGCCGTCAAGAAGCAGATTGTCGAAGCTTCACTCAAGGCTTTTGGAGTGCCGATCGAGAAGATCATCGAAGCGACGGTCGAGGAGATACAGGCGGTTGACGGCTATTTACGCAACGCGGCTGCCGACAACGAGACGTTGATTCAGGAATCAGAGGCGCGCATCAAGCAATACGAACAAGAGATACAAAATATTCGTAGTGTTATGCAGCAGAGCGTCAATGAACAACAAACCCTAATCAAAACTTGCAACGACAAGAAGCTCGAAGTTCAGCAGGTGCTGGAGTTCTTCGGCCAGGAGACAGTTGCAAAAGTTGTTCAGACTTCACCGAAGCTCCACGATCCTTCAGCCCAGTCAACAACTCCGGCTAGTTAAGAGAAAGGAAGAGAACCTATGTTCAAACGGTTGGCTAACCTCTGGAAAGGTTTCCTATCGTTATGGATTTCGGACATCGAAAAGG
>JBKPJP010000270.1:0-4981 GCA_046730735.1 Acidobacteriota bacterium
TCGTATGGCATCAACTTCGTTTTTGTTCGTTTTCGTTGTCCAACAAGTTGGGAAAGGAGGACGTTGCCCACCGCGAAGCCGCCGGCGACGATGAACATCAGCAGAATTGGCAAATAGTCGTAAAGCCTAAAAGGCATCTAAGGCACACCCTCAACTGCCGCATTATCCTGCGGTCAGCGCCACTCCAGCCACGAGATTGAGAATCATTGTACAAGCTGATGCTAGACGAACTGATCAAGGGTGTCAAGCAACGTCTCCCGCCGGGATCAGGGTCGGAAAAATGCTGATTGACCGTGAAAAAATGCTTGTGTTAACGTTCAGGCAAACCCGTCTGCCAGTGGGTTTTGAGCGGCCTCTTAATACTGTGATTACAGGATTCAACACAGACATCGAACATGATGGCATTACCTATCATGTGCAAACCGAGGACAAGGGGCTCGACTCACCTATCATTCTCTCGCTCGTCTACGCTGGCGGCACCATCCTCGCCAGCAAGCGCTCGCCTTATGAAGACCTGATCGCCGAGGGTTTTAGCGACGAAGTGCTCGCGGAACGCCTGAAGCGGCAGCATCGTCTGATTTGTGCGGCGATTCATTCGGGACGCATCAACGATCTCAAGAAGATGAGCGGGCGCGGCAAGCCGGCGCCGGGTAAGCAGGAAGTCGTCGAACCCACTGCCATTGAAGAAGTAGAACAGATGGAGATGGCGCCGTCGTCAACTGTTGAAGAACCTTTCGAAATCGAGTATTGGCCGGTTACACAGGAATGGGCGCCACCACCGCCACGCGAGGAGACTGAAGTAGAAGAAGAGCAGCCGGAACAGGTCGAAGCGGCGCCGCAGTCTGACGTAAGTGAAGCGGAGGAGGCGGTGATCGAGCCTGTTCCGGAAGATGGTTTGGCGATTACGCTGCTGGATGACGAAGAATTCTATTCAGGACAGCGATGTACGTTGCGAATTCTGATCAGTAACCGCACCGGCGGAAATGAACGGCCGCTGGCAAACACGAACGTGTCAGTGAAGATTTTGGGCACGACGTTCCGCCCGCTGATTTACACGCTGAAGACTGAGAGTGATGGTGTGGCGACCGTCACGACCGACATTCCGCAATTCACGTCAGGCCGAGCGGCCGTGCTGGTGCGTGCAGTCGCGAAAGATCAGGCCGCCGAATTGCGAAGGATCATTCATCCCGCTCCATGAAGGTTTTTGTAAATGGCGAGAGCAGGGAACTCTCCGGGACGCCTTCCTTAGCTGATCTAATCACACAGCTCGAGCTGCCGGCGACGCGCATTGCCGTCGAACTCAATCGTGAGGTCGTGCGTCGTAACGACTGGAGCGGTACTATGCTCAATGAAAACGATCGCGTTGAGATCGTTCACTTCGTGGGCGGAGGAGCAGAGTAAATGTCGAGCGCAGTTACAGCCGTATCAAAGGAAGAAAAGCTAATCGTTGCGGGTCACGTGTTTTCGTCACGATTGATCATCGGCACAGGGAAGTATCGCAGTTACGAAGAGATGCGTAGCGCGCACGATGCTTCGGGAGCGGAGATGGTGACGGTGGCGGTGCGACGTGTGCCGCTCGATCGCAGTAGCGAGTCGTTTCTCGATCATTTGAATCCGGCGCTCCAGATCCTTCCGAATACTGCGGGCTGCTACACCGCCGAAGATGCTATTCGAACTGCACGGCTTGCGCGTGAGGCTTTGCAGACTGATCTGGTGAAGCTCGAAGTCATCGGCGATCAAACGACGTTGTTTCCCGACAACGAACAGACACTCGAAGCCGCGCGGGTGCTAGTTAAAGAAGGGTTCGTCGTACTGCCTTACTTCAACGACGATCTGATCATGGCGAAGAAGCTGCTCGACGTGGGTTGCGCAGCGATCATGCCCCTGGCGGCGCCTATCGGATCAGGACTCGGAGTTCAGAACCCCGCGAACCTGCGGATCATGCGGGAACAGTTACCCGATGCAACGATCATTGTTGATGCGGGCGTCGGCACCGCGAGCGATGCGGCAATCGCGATGGAGCTTGGCGCTGACGGCGTATTGATGAACACGGCGATCGCGGAAGCACAAGATCCGGCGAAGATGGCGACCGCGATGAAGCTCGCGATTGAAGCTGGACGACTCGCGTATCTTGCCGGCCGTATGCCGAAACGTTTGTACGCGAGTGCCTCGAGCCCGTTGGTGGGAGTGATCAAGTAGAGTTAACAAGAGAACGCCGAAGGCGTTCGCTAATTTCAGCCCAGGGTTGAGCGCAGCGAAACCCTGGGTCCCCAATATCAATTTACAAATTAATCCTGAAAGGATTAGGACTGTGCGGGAATAACCCTTACAGGGTTCAACGTTTTATTGTTGTCGGTTCCCCAGGGTTGTGGCTCCAACCCTGGGCTCGAATTAGCCAACGCCTTCGGCGTAATTATCCGCTACTTCGCTGCTGTAAATTTGAAAGAATCGAAGAAACGATTAACGTTCCTCGTCTCGTCTACGTCACGAAAGACGAAAGCCACCGTCTGATACATCCGATTACCGATCAGGAATAGCTGCGACTTGACGTTTGCCGCCGGTGTTTCGCTGGTGAACTCGATACCGGTGTGCCCGTCGATTGTGATCTCGCGACTGGAGATGAGAGTCGCTTGCAGGCTCTTGTTGAACTTGTCGCGATTGGCGGTCAGGGCGGTCGCTGGATCGAGTTTGCCGGGCACGTAGTCGCTGTAGCTCGCGATGTAAGTCGCTCGGCCGGCGGTGATGTTGAACGAGTGCAGGGTGAATGAAGTTTTCTTGTCAACCGTCTCGACGGCCTTGCCCGGAAAGAGGACTGAAAAGCCGGCACCTTCGGGCGCCAGGGTCACCCATCCTGGCGGCTCCGTTTGTGCCGGCATGTTGACGTAAAGGGCAAGTAGAACAAGCAGGGAGAAACTCAATTTGCACATGACTGATCGAGGTAATTAGACCAAAGCAATGATGGGTTTTCGAGACAATTCGATTGTAATCAGAATATTTCACGCAAAGACGCAAAGGCGGACGCAAAGGCGCTAAGAGGATTTTCTTTGCGACTTTGCGTCCGCCTTTGCGCCTTTGCGTGAAACTATTTCAGTGCTAATTCAACGCGATCCTGTTCGCGCATCACGCGATCGCCGAATTCCGTCGTTGAGATCGTCGGGTAAGCACCACCTTTTACTTTCAAACAACCACTCCGGACGAGCGCGTCGACATACGTTTCAAGCTCGTCATTCGCCATGTCCTTCAGCAGCCCATAAGTCGACAACTCATTCAGCCGGGCCGTCAACACTTGCTTTGCCGCGGAGCCACGTAGTGTTTGGACCAGTATCTTTTTTCCGAAACGTCCATTCATTCGTTTCGCGCACGCCAATATTTTTCGCACCCGCAGCAACTCGTCGTCATTGAGTGCGCGTGGTGATGAATCAGGCGCGATGCGTGTTGGTTCCGGTTCGTACGCAACAGGCACGCTCGTCTTCGGTTGACAGTTGCCACACGTTCCGCACTGCCGCTCGTGATTGCGATCGCCGAAGTAGTTGAGGATGTGCGCGCGGTAACAGTAGTCGCTGTAACAGAAGTCGATCATCGCGCGCAGCTTTCGTCGCTCGAGTTCGCCACGACGCGACATGTCTCGCGGATCGACGCGAAGTTGTGTTGCCGGAACACTGTCGAGCATCAGAATGCTGCGTCCCTGTTGCGCGCCACGAGCGCCGCGATTGAGTGCCGCCGCGGTACGTTGTATGTGTCCGGCACGCTCGAGCATGTAGAGCGCTGACTGAATCGCCATCTCATTCCGTTCGCCGACGCGTCGCGCGATCTCAGCCGTTGAAAGCTCGATGCGTCTCAACTCAGTTGCCGCGAGTGCATCGTAAACCTGCTTCACTACGCTGAAATCCGGATACGAGCCTTCGATAAAGAAGTCGTGTGTGTTTTTGTCGGCGTAGTTGAAGAGCAGTACGCAGGTCGAGGGCAATCCGTCGCGACCCGCGCGCCCGATCTCCTGGTAGTAAGCCTCGATCGAGCCGGGCATCTGATAATGAACTACGAAGCGAATATCGGGCTTGTCGATCCCCATGCCGAATGCGTTCGTCGCCACGATCATCTGCGTACGGCCGCTCATGAACTCATCCTGTGCTTTGACGCGTTGCGTGTCGGTCATACCGGCGTGATAGAGCGACACCTTCAGATCCAGCGCCTGCAGCTTACTGCCGACCTCCTCGACCGCTTTGCGCGTCGAGGCATAAATAATGCCGGAGCCGGGGATCTGTTTGGCGAGGCTGCGAATACGAGCGATCTTCTCGCGCACTTTTTCAGTGTGCATCACTTCGATCGAAAGGTTCGGCCGATCGAAACCGCTGACGAATGTTTGCGGCTTGTCCAGTCCTAACTGTTGAATGATGTCGGAGCGAACGTAAGGAGTCGCGGTGGCGGTGAGGGCAAGTGTTTGGACTGTGCCGAGTGATTTGATGATGCCTCGGAGACGCAGGTAGTCGGGACGAAAGTCGTGACCCCAGGTGGAGATGCAGTGCGCTTCGTCGACCGCGAAGAGTGAAATCGGAATCTGTTGCAGCGCGGAGGTGAAGCGGCTGCTGCGAAATCGTTCCGGCGCGATGTAGACGAGCTTGAGTTCGCGACGGCGTAGCGCCTCGATGCGCGCGTGTTGTTCCGTGTCTGAGATCGAACTGTTGATGAACGTCGCGGGCAGCCCGCGGGCGCGGAGTGCATCGACCTGATCCTTCATGAGCGCGATCAACGGCGAGACTACGAGCGTGACGCCGTCGAGAATCAATGCCGGAAGTTGATAGCACAGAGACTTGCCGCTACCAGTCGGCATCACGACGACAGCGTCTTTGCCTTCGAGAATCGATCCAATCACTTCGCGTTGGCCTTCGCGAAAGTCTTCGAAGCCGAAGTGCTGTCGAAGCGAAGCGACTGCATCGGTCAGAGAGTGCATGCGCGAAGTCTATCAATTCGTGCAAATCCGCGG
>JBKPJP010000271.1:0-5034 GCA_046730735.1 Acidobacteriota bacterium
GTCGAGCGCTATGACTGACATCGGCCCGCGCAAGGAAGAAATTCGCGCCGCCGAAGCGGAAGTGCAACAGATGCGCGCGGCGCTCGACTACGCCAACACGCAACTCGCCGCCACTGAGATTAAAGCGCCCGTTACCGGACCAGTGCTGCAGAGAATCGTTGAGCGCGGTGAGATGGTTAGCCCGTCAGCGTTCGGTGGCTCGGGCGCGCGCACCTCGGTTGTCGATCTCGCCGATCTGACAGACTTACAAATCGAGCTAGACATCAGCCAAACTGACTTCGCGCGGTTGAAGCCGTCGCAAAGGGCCGAGATCATTCCCGAGGCTTATCCGAATCTCAGGTTCAGCGGCTTCATCGAGGAGATTGCGCCCGAGGCGAATCGCGCGAAGTCGACGGTCCAGGTCAAGGTGAAGGTTGAGAACCCGAACGAACAATTGCGGCCGGAGATGAACGCGCGCGTCAACTTTCTCGCCGACAAAGCTCCGAGCAGTGATGGGAAAACAATCGCGCGGGTGCTCGTGCCGAAAGCTGCGGTGGTTAAAAAAGACAACAGCTCTTTTGTGTTTGTGGTTAAAGGTAACAGTGTCGAGCAACGAACGATCCGCACGGGGGAAGAGTCCGGCGATGCTTACGTAGTGCTTGATGGATTGAGTGGCAACGAGACAGTCGCGGTAACGGCAGTCGAAAAGTTACGCGATGGCGCTCGCGTCAAAGTTCAATAGAGGGTGAAAACTTATGTCTGAACCGATAGTGCGAGTTCGCAACGTGACCAAACGTTTCATTCGCGATGGATTTGAAGTCGTCGCTTTGGACCACGTCGATCTCGAATTGTACGAGGGAGATTTTCTGGCGTTGATGGGACCGAGTGGCTCCGGTAAGTCGACGCTGCTGAATCTGCTCGCGGGAATCGATCGCGCGACTGAAGGCGAAGTCGAGGTTATGGGAACGCAGTTGACGCGAATGTCGGAGAGTCAACTGGCCGGTTGGCGAAACACGCACATCGGCTACATCTTTCAAACCTTCAATCTCGTGCCGGTGCTGACTGCTTTTGAGAACGTAGAACTGCCTCTGCTTTTGACGAAGCTTTCGAAAGCCGAGCGCCGCAAGAACGTTGAGACCGCGCTCGATCTCGTCGGCTTGAGCGACCGCATGCACCACCAACCGCGTCAGTTATCCGGCGGTCAGGAACAGCGTGTGGCAATCGCGCGCGCGATTGTTACCGATCCGGACCTTATTCTTGCCGACGAGCCGACCGGAAACCTCGATGCGCGTTCGGGTGAAGAGATCATGCAGATACTTTCAACTCTGAATCACGAGTTGAAGAAGACGATCATGCTGGTGACGCACGATCCGCACGCGGCGAGTTTTGCTTCCGAGCAGCGACATCTCGAGAAGGGATTGCTGACGGAGGTGCCGGAGTTTGCGACGAGGCAAGTAACAGTCTAAGGCAGATTTTCACGCAAAGGCGCAAAGACGCAAAGAGAAAATGATGTCTCTCTTTGCGTCTTTGCGCCTTTGCGTGAAAAAATTCAAGGGGGGTGAAGTATGAGATATCTATTTTTACTAAGTATTCTGGCTTTTGGTTTAGTGCTGGCGGCACGAACCAGCGCTGGTCCGGCTCCGCAACAGGACGTTATTCGTATCGAGTCTCGCATCAGCCAACTCGAGCAGCGTTTCTACACGATCGAAGCGAGCCTGCGCACTCTCGAACAACAGTCACGAATGGCGGGAATGAATCGTGGTGGAAGCGTCACGCCGGATGACATTGCTCTGCTGCGTTCGGAAATTCAGAGGCTGCAAGTGCGTATCATGGAAAACGAATGCGCGCTCGCTAAGTTGGACGAACGAACACTCAGTCCCACTGCACGTGAGGCAAGAAGAAGGGCTGCCGGTAACGATCCTTGCCGTGCGAATTCTGAATTGCCGCTGCGACCACCCAGTCGCTAGGCCTGCGCGATGACGGTAACAGGCGTGCCGTTGAAGGCGGCGGTGCCGCAAAGTGCGTCGATGGCTTGATTATCTGTGAGATCGTTGATGCTGGCGCCGGCGTGTTGCTGGGCCACCTCCAGGCGGTTTCCGGAACGATCGTGGCCCCAGCCGTGCGGAATGCTTACCACGCCGCGCATCATCTCCTCCGACACTTCAACCGGCAGCACAATCTCTCCCACTCTCGAACGCACGAGCACATTTTGACCTGATATTAGATCGCGGTCAGCGGCATCGTCCGGATGCATCAGCATTGTGCAGCGCTCCTTACCCTTCACCATTCGTTCACTGTTGTGCAGCCACGAGTTGTTGCTGCGCAGTTGTCTGCGCCCGATCAATAACAGGTGGCCGTTCGAGTCAGCCGCGGCTGTGTCGAGCAATCTCATTCTGACACGCTCCACATCTTTAACGAAAACTTCCGGCGCCAGTTCGATCGATTTGTCCGGGGTGCGCAGTCGCTTGGGTAGACAGGGCATCAATGGACCAAGATCGATCCCGTGCGGCGCCTGCTTCAGTTTTCGCAATGTGAGATGGTGTGGCCCAAAACGTAAACCGAGATCCAGGATGCGCTCGGGCCCGAAGAATTGTTTGATGAACTTATTTCTCACGCCTCTCACGAGATTGCCGAACGCGCCATGCGTGCTCATGCGCGACTGGAGTTCAGCCAGAATTTCCCAATCGTGACGCGTGTCAGCCTCGGGTTTGAACAAAGGCTGCGAGTACTTCGTCGTGTTGCGTACCGCAAGCAGATGAAGCGCGAGATCGTAGTGGCCACGTTCGAGCGTGTTGGTCGGTGGCAAGATGATGTGCGCGTGACTCGTCGTTTCGTTGATGTAGAAATCGATCGACACCATGAACTCGAGACTCGCGAGTGCACGATCCAACACGCGGCCGTTCGGCGTCGACAGCACCGGGTTTCCCGCGAGCGTGACGAGCGCCTTAATCTGTCCCGGACCTTCAGTCAAAATCTCTTCCGCAAGCGTCGCGACTGGTAACTCGCCTCCGAATTCCGGCAGCTTTCGCACACGACTATGCCAGCGCGCATAACTTCCGCGCGGCGCCACTGACTCCGGCGCCGAGAGCGGATCAAACGCGGGCAGCGAAAACATCGCACCTCCGGGTCGATCGAGATTGCCGGTCACGATGTTCAGCACATTAATCAACCATTGGCAAACACCGCCGAACTCCTGCGTGCTGAGACCGATTCTCCCGTAGCACACCGCCGACTCCGCGGCCGCAAATTCTCTCGTGAGCTTGCGTATTCGATCCGCATCTATCCGCGTAATCCGTGTTACGTTTTCCGGCGCATACTGGGCTACGAGGTTACCGATTGTCTCCACGCCTTTCGTAAAAGGCGCCAGGTGGTCCAACTTTGTCAAACCCTCGTCAAAAACAACGTGGAGTAAGGCGAGCAACAACAACACGTCTGTGCCGGGACGGATAAACAGATGTTCGCTTGCGAAGCGCGCAGTCTCGTTGCGGCGCGGATCGACGAGTATCACCTTACCGCCGCGCCGGCGAATCTCTTCCAACCTGCGCGCCATGCCCGGCGCAGTCATGAGGCTTCCGTTTGAGACTGCCGGATTCGCGCCGAGGATCAGGAAGAATTGAGTACGGTCGACGTCCGGAACGGGCAGCAACAGTTGATGTCCAAACATCATGAACGAAGCCAGATGGTGGGCCAGTTGGTCCACCGACGTTGCTGAAAACCGGTTGCGCGTGCGCAGGCTGCGAATAAATCCCGGCGCGAACAGCAGCGCGGCATAGTTATGGACCGTGGGATTGCCGAGGTAAGTCGCGAGTGAATTACGACCATGCTGCGAGCGAAGGCGCTTTAGGTTTCTCTCAACCTCCGCGAACGCTTCGTCCCAGCCGATGCGGTGCCAGCCTCCGGCGGTGCGACGGACTGGATGTTTCAGGCGATCCTTGTCGTAGTGAATATCCTGTAAGGCAACAGCTTTGGGACAGATGTAGCCGCGACTGAAGGGGTCGTCCTTGTCGCCGCGTATGTTCAGCCGTTGAAATGGCTCAACAGTTATCTCGACGCCACAGATCGCTTCACAGATATTGCAGGTGCGATAGTGCGGCGAGTTGTTCATATTGCCGACAGATTACACAGATTACCCGGATCTTGAAAGAGTAATTCCCGACTTGAACGAACCGCTCGCTATAAAGTATCTTGACATCAAGATAAATGAGCAGGCGCAAACTGGAATCATTGACTGATGGAACGGGGGTGCACGTCTTTCTGGTGATGTGGAAGGCGGTGCACGCGGTTGAGACGTATGCACAGCGCAGTATCGCGGAGCTGGAGATGTGTGGCAGCGATTTTGCCGTGCTCGAGGCATTGCTCCACAAAGGGCCGCTGCCTATTAACGAGCTCGGGAGGAAGGTGCTGTTGACGAGCGGCTCGATTACAGTCGCCGTCGATCGCCTCGAGTCGAAGCAGTTGGTCGAGCGACGCGCGTCCGGCACTGATCGCCGGGCAAAGATCGTCCATTTGACTAAAGCCGGTAAGGATTTGATCGCGCGCGTGTACGCCGATCACGCTGCCGATATGGAGCGGCTCGCGTCTGCTTCGTTGACGAAAGCCGAGCGCGAGACGCTGATTCGACTCTTGAAAAAGATCGGATATGAAGCGGCGGGAAAGTTTAGAGAGGAGTAGTTATGGTGAGTAGAACTGTAGCGGGAATTGTAACGAGTATTGAAACGTTGGAAGGGGCGGGATTTTTGGTTCGCCGCCCGTTTCCGACGGCGTCGTTCTCTGATTTTGATCCGTTTTTGTTACTTGACGAGATGGGTCCGATGGATGTTGGTCCAGGACAAGCCAAAGGCGCGCCGGATCATCCGCATCGCGGATTTGAAACGGTGACGTACATGCTGTCCGGCGAGATGGAGCACAAAGATTCGAGCGGACATGCCGGACGTTTGACGCCGGGCGATGTTCAGTGGATGACTGCCGGCGCGGGTGTGGTCCATTCTGAAATGCCTACAAACGAGTTCATGCGCGCAGGTGGTCGCATGCATGGATTTCAAATCTGGGTAAACC
>JBKPJP010000272.1:0-2748 GCA_046730735.1 Acidobacteriota bacterium
CTGATCTTCACCACTGTTACCGCGATCCTTTTCGGTATCGGGTTGTACACCGAACATCGTTGGAAACTTCCCACGACGAGCAGAGGCATTCTGACAATTGCGACGTTGCTCGTGCCTTTGAACTTTCTGGCGATCGCCGCAGTTTCCGCCGGCAACACTTCCGGCGCACTCGTCATCGGCAGCGAATTGCTTGCGCCTGCGATCTTTCTCTGCCTGGTCTACTTCGCCGGGCGCGTGATCACGCCGGGCTGTGCGCATATTCTTTCGGCGGGTGTGCTTGGATCGTCTGTGGGCCAACTGCTCGTGCGTCACTTCGCGGAAGCGGACACGTCGCCTGCGCTTCTGATCCTGCTCGGCGCGTTTCCGGTGTGTTGTTACGTCGCTACGGTCGGACTCGCTCTGCGTTTCGTGCTCGACGATCGCGAGATCGATGAGAGCGAAACTACTACAGTCTTCACTGTGCTCGGAACAATGAGTTTCGCGGCGCTCTTACCGTTCGGACTGTTGCTCTACAAGTCGGGGCCGATTGGTATGTCGATGATGTATCTCGCGCCACTCGTCACGTTGTGGGGCTTGCCGATGCTCGCGACCGGAACGCTCTTGTGGCGGCGAATCTCGAACAGGGAACTGGTCGCATCGCGAACCGCGGGCACGGCCCTCGGAATTCTCGGCGTGATGATCGTGCTTGCCGGGATGATTCTCGCGTGGCCCAATCCGGCGAGCATCGTTCCCGCGGCATTACTCAACTTCGCCGTTTTCACAGTGCTCGCTATCACGCTCGAATTGCCGGTGGCCCACCTGATCGCGGCTATCTGTTTTGCGCTTGCTTACCTGGTGACCGGTCATGTGCTGGTCGGGAATATCACGTGGCAAAACCTGCGCGTGATGTCGCTGCTCGAGGTGAGCCTGTCAGTTGGCAGTGGCGAAGCACTCATCGGTGCGTTTGCGATCTTCGTTATCGCGTCCGAGTGGCTTTCACAGCGCAAACGGGAACGGGACAGTTATTACTACGTCGTCGCTGCGTGCTTAGTCGGGTTCGTAAGTTTGGCGCTTGCGACAGTCTTTGGGCTTGCGAGTTCTGAGTACGTGCCGCTCTGGATCGTTTACGGCGCCTACTCGCTCGGTGCGTTCTGGATCGCATGGCGGCGCAAGTTGTCGCCGTTCGCGTGGATCGGATCGGCGCTGCTGCTGTTTTCATTCGCTCATAACTTTGCGCGTGCGACGGAATTCTCGTTCCCGTGGCAGACGGCACTGTTTGCACACGCGACGCTCTGCGCGATCGCTGCGATCGTTTGCCTGCGATACGAGCGTGGAAAAGTTCTTTCAGCACCACTCAACGACAGCGCGCTTATATCGATCGTGCTCGGCGTAGTGGCCCTGTTTCAGGCGAACACGTGGGAAGTCACGTGGATGCAGTCGCAGCGCGTTTTCTGGATCGCGGGAATTCTTCTCGTGCTCCTTTGGCTCAATCGCCGGAGAGTTTTGCTCAACGCATTTCAGATCTCGTTGATCTGTGCGCTCGTGTTGACGGTCAAAGCATCGTTGCAGGAGTTCGAGTGGTATTCCTACTTGCCGCACGCATTCCTGCATCCGGCTGCACTGCAAATTCAGGGAACTGTGCTCGCGCTGTTTTGTCTCGCCTGGATCGCGCTGCGGTTCGTCGTTAAAGGTGCCTCGTGGCAGATGCTCCACAGCAGGTATTCCGTCGATCGTCTCGTCATGTGGTTATTGCCGGGCGCATTTTTGTTGCTGGCCGTGTACGGAGCGCTTTCGGGAGTTACGCAGGAACTGGGGGCGCGCGGACTCAGTTACCCCGGTTTCAACATCGCCGGCTTTCCGCATCAGGAAGCACTCGGAGCCGGGTCATGGATCCTGCTCGGCTTGCTATTGCTAACGATGCTGGCAAGTTTTTGGCAACGCCGGCGCCGGATTTACTTGCTGGGCGCGCTCCTCGTACTGTCGGCGGTCATGCCTCTCGTTGCCGGACAGTTTGAAAAGCAGGGTGCGACTGCCACTGCCTGGCGCTGGCTCGCCGCGATGTTTTTAGTCGCCTGGTCGTTGGCGATCTGGTTTCGCGGCGCGATCTCAAAACGTCTCGCAACATTCGGCTGGCCCGAATTCAACAGCGACACGTTCACGACGGAAGCGCGCACATTGCTCATCTCGCTGATTGCCGTGCCGCTGTTCCTGTTTACGATCATTCCGTCGCTGCGCGCGATCTATTACCTGCCGGTGCAAATCCCAGTCAGTGGCTTCTTCTCGTTGTTTGACGACGGCGTCCTGTATGGCTTTCCGCTCGTCCTTGCAGCCCTCGTGATGATCGGGTATGCGCTGCGCGAACGTATGCCGAGCTTCGCGTTTTATGCGGGCGCGCTTTTCAACGTTACCGTCACGCTCGCGTTTCTACTGGCGGTGGTGTCAGCGCATGGTCCAATGGACCGCGTGGTCCTGGTTCGACTCGCGCAACTGAACATACTGACCTTTGCTGTTTACTCATTTCCGTGGTTAAGCACGCGTGGGCGCTGGCAAGCGCGTCTGAATCAAAGCGGTCAACGGTTTGCTGACTACCTGCTCAAGTTGCAACTGGCGCTCGCCATCACGCTCAACGTCGTTCTTTTCCTGCCGGTGACGACGGACCTGGTGATGTTTCCTCAACTTACGGGAGCGGGCACGGTAGCGGCAGGCAGTTTCCTCGGGTGGTTAGCTTTTGCCGCGGTTGTTGTTAACGCGACGTGGCTGGCAGCGAGC